>NZ_JBEHVV010000035.1:0-28456 GCF_040227395.1 Coprococcus sp. RTP21428st1_C9_RTP21428_210409 | reverse complement strand
GAGTCATGTGATCAGTGAACCGATGACTGTAACAAGCAAGATAACGCAGGCATCCTGCGAGAACGATGGTGCAAAGGTGTGTACAGCAAAATGCACGCTGAATGGCAAGAGTTATCAGAGTACCAAGAAGATAGCCATTGGTGCATTGGGACATAGATGGGATTCAGGCGTGGTTAAGAAAAAAGCTTTGTGTGCAGCAGAAGGTCTGATCAGATACACATGTGAGCGATGCCAAAAGACAAAGGATGAGAAGACAGAGCCACTCGGACATACCCAGGGAAAGGCTGTGTATGAGAATGTAAATCTGGCTACATGTCAGGCTGAAGGCAGCCGAGACAAGGTTATATACTGCACCGTGTGCAAGGCAGAACTCAGCAGGACTACTGAGATTCTTCCAAAGACAGACCATGATAGAACGCTTGTAGGAGAGAAGAAAGCTACCTGTATGGGCGGCGGATATACAGGAGATGTTGTCTGCAGCATGTGTGGTGAGATTTTTGAAACCGGTACAGCAACAGACCCAGTCGATCACAGCTACACAGCAAAGAAAACAACTGCACGATATCTGAAGAAGGCAGCAGATTATGATTCTCCGGCAGAGTATTACTATGCATGTGTACACTGTGGAGAAAAGGGTGAGACTAGCTATGCGTATGGCTCAAAGCTCACGCGTAAGAGCATATCGTCAGCAAAGGTTACACTTAACAAGACAGAATATACATATGATGGTAATTCGAGGAAGCCGGCTGTAACAGTAAAGCTTGGCGACAAAACGCTGGAGAAGGATACAGATTATACGGTTTCATACAATAAGAACAAAGCAGCCGGAACAGCAGAGGCTGTAATTATAGGCGCTGGCACATATCAGGGACAGAAGACGATCAATTTTACGATCAAAAAGGCGCCGAACAGCATAACGCTGAAAAAGCGCAGCTACAGAATAGAGATGTCAACCAGCTCGAAGAGAATATCTATTTCACAGAGCGTGAGCGCACGTGCCGGAAAGCGCAGCTACAGCTCGGATAAAAAAGCTGTAAAGGTAGACTCTGCTGGAACAATAACGATCGCAGCCCGGTATATAGGCAAGGCAAACATCACCGTATATGCTGGAGATTCGAATCATGTGAAGGTGAAGAAGATAATACCTGTTACTGTCAGCCCGAAGATACCAGGTATAAGCCAGATAAAGAGCCCATCGGCTGCGTCTGTAAGATTAAAGTGGGGAAAGATAAGCTGCGCAGATGGCTATCAGATCCAGTATTCAACAACATCAAACTTTAAAAAGGGTACATATGCATTCACGGTGTTAAGCGGTGGAAGCAAGACGACTGCGAGTCTTGGAGCAAAGCAGCGGATTAAAGGCGGAAAAACATATTATGTAAGGGTTAGAAGCTTTTCGAACAAGTTTGGCACAAGATGCTACTCAGCATGGAGCAAGACAAAGTCAGTCAGGGTGAGAAAGTAGCCGGAGATAACATATATATAAAGCTCAGCCTGTGTGATGGATTCAGTAGAAATCACACAGGCTGAGCTTTTCTTAATGTATATTCTTAAGACACATTCTTAATGCATATAGTTACTCGGCGGTCTCGCCACCCGAGGAGATATCGCCTTCGTCTGAACTGTCCTCGCTTGAGCTGTCAGAGCTGTCAGAGCCTGAGCTCTGCTGGGAACCCTCTATTGCAAGCATGGATGCATCAACCTGGGACAGCCCCGCCGGGTCAGCACAGTAATAGTCGCCGTCATCGGTTATCTTCACAGAGACCACAACAGGACTGCGGTAATCCATGTCTGCGGCTTTATTCTGAAGGATATCCGACACGCCCTGGGCAAATTCTTTCTCGTAATCTTCCTTTGTGGTGTTGTTGAAATCGCCGGCGCTGATCTTCTTGTTATAGTCGTCGATATATGCGAACACATCGTCAAATGCCTGATTGAGAATGTCCATAGGATACACGGTCACGTCCACATAGTAGTCGCTTCCGCTCTTATAGGCTCTTGACACCTCGTATTTGGCCTTGGAGTAGATGACCTTTGCGGTCTCGTCAAATATAGCATCCACCTCGTCTGTCTCTGCGTTGTTCAGTGAGTAATGATTGATGAGCTGGCCGGCCAGATAATCTATGCTGTCGCTGTACATGGCTGAGGCGTCCTCCTCGGAGCCGTCGTTGTCCTTCACGTATCCGTCAAAGCTTCCTTTGTAGTTGACGTCGAGAATGTTCTGCATGTATGTCTGATAGGTGGTCTTCTTGCGGTGAAGACAGCCTGTGAGTGATGTCATCACGAGGGTTGCCGCGAGACCTAATATGACAAGTTTTGAATGGTGTTTCATCTATATGATCCTCCGTAAAATTTAAATTCAATGAGCAGTTACAATATAGCATAAAAAAAGTGGTTTGTAATCATAAAAGGTAAAAATACTTTGCTTACAGAATTATGTGTGCTATAATTACGGAGTATCTACAATAGGATTAGTTTTTCGGAGGTAAGGTCATGGCAAAACAGGTAGAAGATGTTGTAACTGACGATAGAGTAGAATCACTGAAGACAGTGAAGTTTGGTGGATATGATAAGGCATCCGTTGATTACTATATTGATGAACTTAAGGAAAAGCACAATAAAGAAGTAGAGGAGCTTAAGGCGAACGTCAACAAGCTCAGCGAGGCTGTTCTGAGTCTCAAGACCATGAGAGAGGTCAATATGACAGAGTCTTCCAAGACCATAGAGACTCTCAAGAAGACCAATTCAGAGCAGGAGAGCGAGATAGAGTCACTCAAGGAGCAGATCAATGCATACAAGCAGAGAGAGCTTGAGAATGCAGGAAGATACGAGTCAATATCAAGAACACTTCTTGAGGCCCGTGAGAGCGCAGACGCACTGATCGCACAGACTGAGAAGGAGTGCACAGACAAGAAGAATACTATAACTGCAGAGCTCGAGGCATACGAGACAGATGTCAAGGAGAGATGCACAAAGCTCCAGACAGATACAGAGATACAGTGCCAGCAGATGTATGATCAGACCGAGGCAAAGTGTAACAGCATGAAGGATGAGGCATACTCAGAGGCAGAGAAGACAAGAAATAAATCTCACGCAGATGCAGAGGCTCTGTCGGCAAAGACAGATTACGAGTGCAAGGTTATGAGAGAGGAAGCTCAGAAGGATGCTGCCAATACAAGAAATGCAGCCACAGATGATGCAACCAGACTTCGCAACAATGTGAAGAAGGAGTGCGAGAGCGTAAGCAGATATATGTCAGATCTTCTGTCATCACTGGACAATGTTATTTCTGCATGTGCTTCAACAAAGGATGTTGCCGACAAGGCATTTACCGGACTGAAGAGCGAGGCAACTGCTATGGTTAGTGATGCTGAGGATGCACAGTAGTAATATATGATATATGGTAACATGAAACTTTTCTATGTGATGGGACATAGGAAAGTTTTATGTGCATTAAGGGGTAAATAATATACGGGGTGTATAATAATGGGATAAAACTGCACTTGTGCAGTGGATATATGGAGAGATATTTATGGAGATAAACAGACTTAGTGGTTATTCAGATTTTCTGGGAATAGTTGAATATCCTGCGGTTGTGTTCTGCGAGGATGGTGAAGTCCTCAGCATAAACAATGCCGCAGTTAAGATCGTGGGTTCGGATGTTGAATCCATTGCCATGGAGCCGGATAAGTTTATGGTCAGCGATGAGTTCTGGCCGACACTTGACGACAAGAAGGCTATCATATGGCACAGACTTGGACTTATAGTTAACGACAAGGACAGATATGTAGTCAGTGGATTTGTCAACCAGTTTGAATATGGTGACAAGAAGGCGTATATGGTATTGTTTGAGCTTCGATCAGACGTTACGATAGGAAGCGTGAGTCTTGAGAGGATCATAAACCATATAGGCGTTATAGCTCTGTATCTGTATAAGCCGGAGGGTGTATGGAGAACGAGATACGTATCTAAGAACATATCTGAGTATGGATATACAGATGGCAATTTCTACAGTGGGCTGGTGGGACTCAGCGACCTGCTCCCTAAGAGTGATTATGACCTTCTGATCGGACAGCTCTACAAGGTTCAGAATACCGGAGTGGATGATTTTGAGATGGAGACTAGGATCGTATCAGCTCACAGAGATATAAATAAGATGAGACTTAAGTGTCACATCGTGAGAACCACAGATGGCGACATGGATGGAATAGAGCTCCTGTTCATAAAGGACAAGGAGACCGGATACAATGAGGATCAGGCGGCGTATATATTATCTGCCATGTCTAAGATCAAGAGCTTTGTCATGGTACAGCAGTACGAGAATGGCAGACCGATCTTCAAGTATATAACCCCGAACGCCAAGCAGATGGGAATAAATGTGGATGCCATCAAGCTTGGTGACAGACTCATAGAGGATTATATCCATCCGAAGGACAGAAGCAGGGTTATGGCGAATGTCAGAAACGCCACGAAGCGCGAGGACAAGGACTACGAGGAAGAGTTCAGGATAGTCAACGACAGAGGCGAGGTTATCTGGGTGAAGTCCCAGAGCTCTGTGACACAGGCGGCTGATAACACATACACGGTTGAGTATTTTATATCTGATATTACGGACAAGAAGGCTCTTGAGAACAGTGTTGAGCGCGCTAAGAAGGAGTTCGATGACAAGCTCTCATACATTATGAAGACAAATACCCAGTCGGATGAGGAAAGGAATCAGATAGATACCGAGAAGTGGACTCTGATAACGAAGGCGTTCTCTGCACTCACAGGGCTTTATACAACTATCATAGATCCTGTGGGCAAGAAGATGGTTGAGCCGGCCGGCCCTCAGAAGCATATGGGTTATTTCTATGATATGTTTGAGAAGCCTCAGTATAAGCAGATATATATGAAGTTAAATGAGGTAGTTCTCAGGAACAATGTTCCGGTTATGATGGAAATGGACGATGACATCACGGGAAGTATGATCTGTGGTGCACCGATCATGATAGATGGCAAGCATGTGGCAACATGGATATGCTGCTCATATGATGACGAGGATGCAAAGAAAATGGAGAGCGTATACAAGGTGCAGTGGCAGCTTGGACGCATTTTCTCCGAATACGCATTCAGCTCTCAGATCCTGGCAAAGGAGGCGATCCGTGCCAAGTCAGAGGAGGTCATAATGGAGAACAAGCTGCAGTGGCAGAAGATTCTGCTTGATGCCCTGAACACTTCAGATAAGAGCTCCCAGCAGGTTATCAATGACGTGATAGCACAGGTGGGCGAGGTCTTAAATGCTGACGTGGCAGCCCTGTATGTGAAGGACAAGCAGGGAGATCTGGATTGCCAGTATATCTGGTCCAAGAATCAGAGCATGTCTGCGGAGGAGTATGTGACAGAGTGGCAGCGCGCCAACATGAAGTTCAGATCATGGCAGAATGGTCAGGGCTCGGGCAAGCTGGTGGACAAGGGATACCTTGTGATAGATGCAAAGCATATGGATGAAGCAGCTAAGAAGATCATGTCAGGGGGGCCTGTTAAGAGCTTTACCGCAGTTCCTGTGTATGTCAATGGCAATTATGGAGCGGTATTTGTGCTGGCGAATACCTCTATCAACAAATTGTGGACCACAGAGGAGATTGAATTTGTAAAGCAGACAGGTGATGTACTCAGAAGTGCCCTTGAGAAGATAGAGAGCGATGACAGCGTTAAACGCATAAACAGTGTTCTCCTCGATACATATAACTATATTGATGAGGGTATATTTATTAGAGAAGTTGATACTGGAAGAGTGCTGTTCTCGAACAGGACTCTGAACGATATGCTTGGATATGATTTTACAGACAAGGACAGTAAGCTCCTTATAGAGAATCTCAGAGATAAGTACAAGCTCATGGGAGGTCCGGATCAGCATCTGGCTACGGACAGCAAGGAGGTCAACTGGAGAAGCTATATAAGAAGTCTCGACAAGATCATGGATTTGACTGAAGTTAGCATGAAATGGCTTGACGGCAGCAATGCATCTCTTGTAATATTAAGGGACGTGAACGAATAGAAGGGAGACTTGTGATGGCAAGCGCAGATATTGGTATAGATTTAGGTACAGCCAGTATACTGGTGTATGTGAAAGGCAAAGGAGTCGTACTCAAGGAGCCTTCAGTAGTTGCATACGACAGGGATACTAATAAGATAGTGGCTATTGGTGAAGAGGCGAGACTTATGCTTGGAAGAACTCCGGGTAATATAGTGGCCATCAGACCTCTCAGGCAGGGCGTAATCTCTGATTATACGATAACAGAGAAGATGCTCAAGTATTTCATACAGAAGGCTGTCGGAAGGAGTTATTTTGGAAGACGACCTAGGATCAGCGTATGTGTACCTTCTCAGGTTACAGAGGTTGAGAAGAAGGCAGTTGAGGATGCAACTTATGCGGCCGGTGCCAGGGATGTGTCCATAATTGAGGAGCCTGTGGCAGCAGCCATTGGCGCAGGAATAGATATATACAGACCATGTGGTAACATGATAGTTGATATAGGTGGTGGAACTGCCGATATAGCAGTCATCTCTCTCGGAGGTCCTGTTGTCAGTGCATCCATTAAGGTGGCCGGAGATGATTTTGATGAGGCAGTTGTCAGATTCATGAGAAAGAAGCATAACCTTCTCATAGGAGAGAGAACCGCCGAGGAGATCAAGATCAAGATAGGTACATGTTACAGAAGACCTGAGAATATAACGTTGGATATACGAGGCAGAAACCTTGTAACCGGTCTTCCGAAGACTGTTACGGTCACATCGGATGAGACGGAGGAGGCACTTCGTGAGCCTGCGTCCCAGATATGTGAAGCTGTTCATTCAGTTCTGGAGAGAACTCCTCCTGAGCTTGCTGCTGATATTGCAGATCGTGGTATAGTTCTGACTGGTGGTGGTGCGCTGCTCCACGGACTTGAGGAGCTGCTTGAGGAGAAGACAGGAATAACCACCATGACAGCGGAGGATCCACTCAGAGCGGTGGCCATTGGTACAGGAAAGTACATCGAGCTTCTCAGCGAGAAGAACAATTAAGACAGGAGCTGAGGACTCAGTCTTCAGAGGAGAGAAAACTTGGTAAGAGAAGGTTACGTAGAGAAAGTTATATATAAGAATGAAGACAATGGGTACGCCGTCTTCGCCGTTGAGGGCGAGGACGGCGAAGATATTTTTGTGGGGAATCTTCACGGCGTTGCAGAGGGGATTTATGTATCGGCGGAGGGGGATTATGTAGAGCATCCAACTTATGATTTGCAGTTCAAATTCACCTCATGTGAGATCAAGATGCCGGATGATGTGCTCAGTATTGAGAAGTACCTTGGTTCGGGCATCATAAAGGGTGTCGGAGAGGCTCTGGCAAAACGTATAGTGAAGAAGTTCCGCATGGACTCACTCAGGATAATCGAGGAAGAGCCGGAGCGCCTTGCGGAGATACGTGGAATATCAGAGAGGAAGGCCAGAGACATTGCCGTGTCATACAACGAGAAGAAAGAGATGCAGGATGCGCTCATGTTCCTGACCGGTCTCAATATCCCGGTGAACCTCGCTGTAAAGATCTACAATGAATACGGTGACGAAGTGTACGACATAGTGAGGACAAATCCCTATAAGATAGCAGAGGATATAACGGGCGTTGGATTCAGGACAGCGGACGAGATTGCGGACAGACTTGGTATCGGAAGAGATTCGGATTTCAGGGTAAGAGCCGCTATTATGTATGCCCTATCCGGTGCAAATGGACTTGGTCATATGTATATTCCCCAGAAGATGCTGGTAGACAAGACATATTCATTGCTGATGAATGAGTACATGCCATATGATCCGGAGCTTGAGATGTCTATATGCAATCAGATACTTGAGCTCAGCGTTGCCGGCAAGATAATCATAAAGGAGTTGAAGGACGATCCAGATTCAGGGGAGCTCCCAGATGTGAGCCTTGATGATCCGGTGGCTGACATAGACATGGATTTGCTGGATACGGAGTCAGAGTCAAACGTGACAAATGCCGTGTATGCAGCACCTAATTATTATATGGAGCTCAATTCGGCAAGACTTCTGTGTGAGCTCAACATAGATTTCTCAAAGGCAAAGCTCAAGATAGACAAGGTTGTTGAGACGGTAGAAAAGTCAGAGAATATGAAGCTGGCTGATGCCCAGAGACTTGCCATAAGAAATGCCGTGGATCACGGCGTTGCGGTCATAACCGGAGGCCCCGGAACCGGAAAGACAACGATCATAAATGTACTTATCAAGATATACGAGAGCTTCAGGATGAAGATAGTTCTTGCTGCGCCTACAGGACGTGCAGCCAAGAGGATAACCGAGGCCACAGGATACGGAGCACAGACCATACACAGAATGCTCGAGCTTACGGGCGGAGTGGAAGGAGAAGAGACTTCTGCGTATACATTTATGCGGAATGAGAGCAATCCACTTGAGGCCGATGTTATCATAATAGATGAGATGTCCATGGTTGACAGCAGCATTTTCTACAGTCTGCTCAAGGCTGTGGCTCCGGGCACAAGACTTGTGCTTGTGGGTGATTCGGATCAGCTTCCGTCAGTTGGCCCGGGAAATGTGCTCAAGGATATCATAGCGTCCGGTGTGTTCAGCGTGTCGGTGCTGGACAGGATATACAGACAGGGCGAGGACAGCGATATCATAGGCAATGCCCACAGGATAAAGGATGGAGAGCATGTGGAGATCAAGAACAAGAGCAGGGATTTCTTCTTTGTTCCAAGGAATGGCTACAATGAGATCGTGGCAGAGCTCAAGGTGCTTCTGACAAAGCAGCTTCCATCATATTTTGGTGTGGATAAATCGGATATACAGGTGCTGACACCTATGCGTAAGTATGATATGGGTGTTGAGAACCTCAACAAGCAGCTTCAGGATGTCCTCAATCCGGAGGGACACGGAAAACCCGAGCATGACCGGGGCGATGTGGTGTTCAGACAGGGCGATAAGGTCATGCAGGTCAAGAACAATTACAAGCAGGAGTGGAAGATACTGGATCCGTCGGGCAGATTTGCCAAGGAGGAAGGAGTCGGAGTGTTCAACGGCGATATTGGATTTGTAAAGGCTGTTGACGACTACGAGCAGAGGATCGTGGTGGAATTTGACGATGGAAGACAGACTGAGTATCCATACAACCAGCTTGAGGAGCTTGAGCATGCATTTGCGATAACCATACATAAGTCGCAGGGAAGTGAGTATCCCGTGGTTGTGATCCCGCTTCTCAGATGCCCACCTAAGCTTTTGAACAGAAACCTGCTGTATACGGCGGTGACGAGAGCCAGAAGAAGCGTGGTCATAGTGGGCAATATAGGACTGGTAAATACGATGATAGACAATGAGGATGAACAGAAGAGATACACCTCATTTGCACTGAGACTCAGGGAGATGGAGAGAAGATGAAACGATGCGCAGATAAGTTCGGGTTCGGACGACTGCTCACGGATCTCCTGTATCCCCGCCGGTGTGCGATATGTGACGAGGTGCTTCCGATGGGAGAAGGGCTGATATGCAGAGGGCATAACAGCCTTCCCTATGTGAAGCCTCCGTCATGTATGGTGTGCGGCAAGGAGGTCGACAGTGAAGAGCGGGAGCTCTGTCTGGACTGTGAAAAACATTCAAGAAATTTCGAAAGAGGTTTCCCCGTATTTAATTACATGGAACCCGTCAAAGCCAGTGTTCTGGCGATAAAATACCATAACAAAAAAGAATATTGTGATTTCTACGGAGCTCAGATGGCGGAGAAGGTGCGCCCGTATGTCAGAAGGTATGGAATAGATGCGGTCACCTGTGTACCTTTGCACAGGAGAAAGCAGAGACAGCGCGGCTACAATCAGGCGGCTGTACTGGCGAAGGTTGTCGCTGATGAACTGGGGCTTCCATTCTGTGAGGATATGCTGGTGAGAAGAAAGTACACCACACCGCAGAAGAAATTGGACAACCTGGAGAGGGCAAACAACATAAAGACATCCATGGACATAGGCAGAGTGTACCCGGAGTACAGAAATATCCTGCTTGTGGATGACATATATACAACCGGTGTCACCATAGACGTGTGCGCCGGCCTTCTGAAGAAAGCCGGCGCACGCCATGTATATTATTCATCTGTATGTGTTGGCAAGGGGTGTTAGTCCTCGTCTGTATCGTCAACTATATGGAAGTCCTCGTCGCTCTTCTCTTCCTCCTCCGGCATGTACTCGTTGAAGATGTGTACAAATACCAGTGAGCACAGATAAGCGTGAAGTCCTGCGACACATATGAGCATAAGACCGAGCACGGTGGAGCTGAAATAGCATCCCGCTGCGATCGCTGCCGTTATCGCAACCATGAGAAGTGTCCATGGAAGATTCTTGATGGACATGAGGAATGCGTTCTTGATGGTCGCTTTGACTGTGTTCTCAAACTGCGCCTGAAGTGGGAATACATACAGTACAGTGAACAGGTAGATAAGTGACATGATGGTGAATATGACCAGCATACTCTTGATGTTCCTGCTCACGGCGAACCACATGTCAAATGCACACAGGACACCGGCAAGCAGAGCCAGAACGCCTATTCCTGTAGCCTGTTTGAAATTCTCCCTGAAGCTCTTGAAGAACAGCTTGACCACGCCGCCCTGACCGTTTCTGATGCATTTCATGGTGGTGTAGTAGAGCGCTGTGGTCGATGCACCTATCGTGAGGATTGGCAAGGAAGTCAGCAGCCACAGAAAATGCAATATTACTATATCGCACACTATGGTTAGAAAATTCATGATAGGATTATCTGTCGATAATGATCTGTTCAAAATAAAATACCTCTCTTTCTTTATCCAAAAAATATTACAAGCCTAAGCCATCAGATCTTCCTTTGTAAGGGTCTCAAGTGTGGCTACGTCAATGTTGTCCATGGAAACTATTCTGGTGGCCTGCCTGGATATGGCGGATTCCATAAAGTTACGGACTTCACGGGCGTTGGCAAATGTATCGTCGTGATGTGCGGCTTTGTCGTGCCAGTATTCTGAGGCGTATGCGCGGGCATCATCGTCCAGCTTGTATTCCTGCTTGGAACACATGCTCTCGAAGATGGACATAAGCTCGTCCCCGGTGTAATCCTCAAATGTGATGAATTTGTTGAATCTGGAACGAAGTCCCGGGTTGGAGCTCAGGAACTGTTCCATGAGATCCGGGTAGCCGGCAACTATGACTATGAGATCATCTCTGTGATCCTCCATAGCTTTGAGCAGCGTGTCCACTGCCTCCTGGCCGAAATCATTCTCACCCTTGCCTGCGGTGAGAGTATAAGCCTCATCTATAAATAAGATCCCGCCGAGGGCTGATTCTATGACCTCGGTTGTCTTGACGGCTGTCTGACCAATATATCCCACAACAAGTCCGCCTCTGTCGACCTCGACAAGCTGTCCTCTTGACAGTATGCCCAGACCCTTGTAGATATTTGCAAGAAGTCTTGCCACCGTGGTCTTTCCTGTTCCCGGATTGCCGGAGAATACAAGGTGGAGAGATACGGACGGTTGTTTCATGCCGTTTTCCTCGCGGAGCTTCTTGATCTTCAGAAGGTTTACGAGGTTGGTGATGTCCTTCTTCACGCTCTCGAGTCCGGTCATGGAATTCAGTTCCTCGAGAAGAGTGTCCACATCCTTGACGGGTTCAGCCCTTTCGGAAGCTGTCGACTTAGCCGGAGTCTGTGAGACTGGGGAAGCACTCTTTGGGAGTGCGTTGTACTTGTCGAGCAGTGGGCTTGGATCTATGGCGTACAGGTTCATGGACTTGAGATATTTGTCGAGCATGAGGCAGTAGCCTGTGAGCCTTGCTATCTCGTTGTCGTCAGTCATGTTGTTGCAGGCGATGAATTCCTGACCCATGAGCTTGAACATTCTGACGTAATCTCTGGAACGGTATACTGATCTGGGATTTACCTTTGCCCGGGCCAGATCGCCCTGTACAAAATATGTAAGGGATCTAGGTGGTGTCACGGCAAAATCCCCGGTTGTTCTCTCATATTTGAATGTGCGGAATTTGTCTGTTGTAAAGTGCTGGTTCAGGTATTCGCGGACAAATTTTATCTCCAGGGTAAGTTCTGCCTGGTCGGAGCTGGACAGATATGCAAGAAACTGAAGCAGGTCAAACTGAAGCATCTCTCTTGTCTTGAGTCCTGTCTTCTGGCGCGCACCGTAGCCGTCGTTGTCCAGCGAATCGGCATAGGAATAGCAGTTGTCCAGTTCGGCTTTTAGTGAGTAATTCATAAGTTGTTCCCCATCCTTTCCATAAAGCACATAATTGTATCTATTGTAAAGCCTTTGGCCCATGTAATCAAATAAAGTTTTGCCTGGTTAATCCATTTATTGTGTCATATTTGTATTTTGTATGATAAAATAGCAGTTATATGAGCAAAATTTACACCAAAAGGTGACAAAAGCGACAGGAGACAGACGATATGAGATTCAGACCATGCATAGACATACACAATGGACAGGTAAAGCAGATAGTTGGAGGCAGTCTCTGTGATGAGGGTGACAGAGCAGATGAAAACTTTGTATCACAGAAGGACGGAGACTTCTTTGCTGAACTGTACAAAAGCTATGGACTTAAGGGTGGTCATATCATACTTCTCAATCCTGCGTCCAGCGAATACTATGACGCCGATGTAAGACAGGCACAGCTCGCTCTGGCTGCATATCCGGGAGGACTGCAGATAGGCGGGGGAATAAATGCTGACAATGCACAGCGGTTCATAGATATGGGTGCGTCACATGTCATAGCCACATCATTTGTGTTCAGGGATGGAGAGATCAACTACGACAACCTGAAGGCACTTGAGAAGGCTGTGGGCAGAGAGCATCTAGTGTTGGATCTGTCCTGCCGGAAGAGGGACGGAGAGTATTATATTGTCACTGACAGATGGCAGAAATTTACAAATGTAAAGGTGGAGGAGGCAACGCTTGACCGGCTCTCAGAATACTGCGACGAGTATCTCGTTCATGCGGT
Organism: Coprococcus sp. RTP21428st1_C9_RTP21428_210409; assembly: GCF_040227395.1. Taxonomy (NCBI): domain Bacteria; kingdom Bacillati; phylum Bacillota; class Clostridia; order Lachnospirales; family Lachnospiraceae; genus Coprococcus; species Coprococcus sp. RTP21428st1_C9_RTP21428_210409. The sequence continues at coordinate 15,446 of NZ_JBEHVV010000035.1, read as the reverse complement.
GGATGTGGAGGGCAAGGCGTCAGGCATAGAGACCCATGTTGCGGACATGCTTGGAAGATGGGGAAAGCTGCCGATGACATATGCCGGAGGTGTGGCATCATTTGACGATCTGGAACAGCTCAGAAGTCTCGGAAGGAACAGGATAGACGTGACCATAGGGAGTGCACTGGATATCTTTGGGGGACATATGGCGTTTCAGAAGATTATAAGGTTTATGGAGGGTTAACATGGCAAAGATGAAGAAGGTACTGGCCATTGCGATGGCTGCGGCTATGGGTATGTCCATGCTGGCTGGCTGCGGAGGTCAGGGCAAGGACGATGTGACAGAGGCGACAAGCCAGGCGGAGACCAGCGAGGCTGCGACCTCGGAGGAGAAGACAGAGGAGGCTGCTTCGGAGGAGGCTGAACAGGAGAAGACAGAGGTCAAGGCAGGGGATGTCCTGATAGACCTGAACTTTGATGACAATGACACGGACGAGTGCCATACATATTCAAATGGCGGACAGGCCGTACTCGGAGCAGAGAACGGAGAACTGTGTCTGGATATAACCGGAACAGGAAGCCTAGATTATGCGAACCAGATATACTATGACGGATTTGAGCTCAACCAGGACTGTGTGTATGAGCTGTCATTTGACGTGCACAGCACCATTGAGAGAGAAATTCAGTACAGACTTCAGATAAATGGCGGTGATTACCACGCTTATGTGATGGATGACATAACGATAGGCACTGAGACACAGCACATATCTAACCAGTTCACCATGAGCGAGGCATCGGATCCGGCACCTAGAATGTGTATGAATCTGGGACATTTCGAGGGCGTTGGTGATGACAGCGTGCCTCACAAGGTATACTTTGACAATATCAAGCTCACTGTAGTTGACGCCTCAAGCGCACAGAGCGTTGAGGGTATTCCTGATCCAAAGCTGGTTGGCATCAACCAGATGGGTTACGGCAAGGATGCGAAGAAGCTTGCCACAGTGACTGACAGAGACGCCAAGAGCTACGAGGTAAAGAGCGTCGCTGATGACAAGGTAGTCAGCAAGGGTGACGTATCTGGCTGGGATTACGATCCTGCTGTGGGCGACAAATGTGCGGTTATAGATTTCTCTGATGTCAAGGATCAGGGTACATACAAGATAGTTCTCGACACCGGAGCAGAATCATACGAGTTCCCTGTTGGGGATGGCGTGTATGACGATATATACAAGGCGTCAGTGCTCATGTTCTATGACCAGAGATGTGGAACAGAGCTTGATTCAGCCATAGCCGGTGATTTTGCACACGCTGCATGTCACACGGGAACTGCCATAGTGTACGGCTCAGATGTTGCAAAGGATGTGACCGGCGGATGGCATGATGCCGGAGACTACGGAAGATATGTTGTTCCGGGCGCAAAGGCGGTACAGGATCTGCTCCTTACATATGAGGATTCAGAGTATGCGGCAAAGGACGACGCTATCGGAATACCTGAGAGCGGCAACGGTGTTCCTGACGTTCTGGATGAGGTCAGATACGAGCTTGACTGGATGCTCAAGATGCAGGATGAGACCAGCGGCGGAGTTTATCACAAGGTTACCGGAGAGGTGTTCCCTGAGATGGTGGCTGCTGTTGAGGAGACTGCACAGATGATACTCTCACCTATATCCAACACAGCAACAGGCGATTTTGCGGCTGTTATGGCAAAGGCTTCAGTTGTATACAGAAAGTACGATGCAGCATTTGCAGATTCATGTCTTGCTGCAGCTCAGAAGGCATGGAAGTATCTTGAGCAGCATCAGGGAGATGCAGGCTTTAAGAACGTTGGAAGCATAGTTACAGGTGAGTATCCTGACAGCAATGACAGCGATGAGTACCTGTGGGCAGCAGCGGAGCTGTATATCGCAACAGGTGATGAGAGCTACAATGATTATGTGAAGACAGCCATCGAGGGAAGCGTTAAGTACGGCCTTGGATGGGCGGATGTCGGATATTATGGAATATATGACTACTGTGTAAATGTAAAGGACTGCGCAGCAGAGAAGGAGATACTTAAGAAGGGTGCTGACAAGCTTGTAGATAACTATGCCGGCAGCGGCTTCGGTTCAACAACAGGCGGCTCTTATGTATGGGGAAGCAACATGGTCGTTGCGGATAACGGAATCCTTCTGCTCATGGCATCAAAGGTTCTGGGCGACGATTCATATGTGGACTATGCGGCAGACCAGCTCAACTATATACTTGGAAGAAATGCAGTCAGCTACTGTTATGTGACAGGATATGGTTCACAGACTCCTGAGAATCCACACCACAGACCTTCAGAGGCACTGGGCAAGGCAATGCCTGGAATGCTTGTGGGCGGTGCCGATGGAAACCTTGAGGATCCATATGCGAAGGCTGTTCTTGCAAAGATTCCAAAGGAGAGATGCTATGTCGACAACGCACAGAGTTATTCATGTAATGAGGTAACGATCTACTGGAATTCACCTCTTGTATATCTTCTTGCGAACTTCAAGTAGCAAATATTTAAGAATATGTAACTATAATTAGTACATCATATTTGATATAACTATTGAATATCATGTAAGGAATCGGTATGGAAATATGAATGAATATGTAGACAAAATAAAAAAGCTTATGGAGAAAGAGATGGTCAGATATGTTATAGCCGGAGGAATGACCACGGCTGTGAATCTTGTATCATTCTTTGTGTTGAGACTTGTGACGGATCTGTCGCGAAGTGCGGCGAATATCATAGCGATAATGCTTGCCATATTATTTGCTTACTTTGCAAATGGATTTTACGTGTTCAGGTCGGAGCAGAGGAAGAGCGTAGGCCGGATCATAAGGGAGTTCATATCATTTGTGGGCATGCGTCTGTTTGCCATGGTGGTGGAGGTCGTTGGAACCAACCTGCTGTGCGACTCCTTCAGATACAATGAGTTTATATCAAAGATAATAATTCAGGTAGTTGTACTTGTAATAAACTATATATTCAGCAAATGCTTCGTATTTAAGAAGGATAAAAAGCCTGTAAAGGATATATTTGCTGACAACTATATCATGATAATCGCTTTTATCATCCCGGCGATATTTATGTTCGTGCTGTGGGTGGTGGCGGAGATAGGACCATTTGGCGGACACAGCCTTACCATGGTGGACAGTCTTCACCAGTATCTGCCATTCTTCTCTGATTATCATGACAAACTGGTGAACGAGGGAAGCCTGTTCTATACGTGGGACATAGGCATGGGAAGCAATCTGCTTGACATAATCGCCTACTATATGGCTTGCCCTCTGAACTTTATAATCGTGCTGTTCAGCAGGGAGCATCTGTACATAGCGATGTGCCTGCTCATAAGTATCAAGATAGCTCTGTCCGGTATGACCATGGCGAGCTATCTTGGATACAAGTGCAGGAACAAGAACAACCTGCTCATCATTCCATTTGCTGTGGCATATGCACTCAGCAACTATGTCATAGGATATTCATGGAATCTCATGTGGATGGACTGTATACTGATACTTCCGCTTATCATGCAGGGCTTCGAGCAGATGATGGAGGACGGCAGCAACTACAGACTGTACACACTCAGTCTGTTCTATGGACTTCTGTGTAACTACTATATATGTTTCATGATATGTGTGTTCCTGGTTCTCCAGTTTATACTCACCAATCACAAGAACATATACAAGGGCGCAGAGGACACTTTGAGATTTGCGGGAACATCTGTCATGGCTGCGGCTATGTCTGCGTTTCTGCTGATCCCGGCTTATATCGGGATTAACACCACGGCGTCTGCCACCAGACATTTCCCTAAATGGGAGTGGTACGGAAGCATATGGGATATGATAAAGCAGATGTTTGTCTTGACTGAGCCGATAAAGAGCCAGCAGTTTGACGGCGGTGTGAACCTGTACTGCGGTACATTTGCCATACTGCTGATAGGAATATATATTTTCAATACAAAGATCAAATGGTACGAGAAGCTTAAGAATGTGATACTGATCGTATTTCTCATGATGAGCTTCAACAATACGCTGCTCAACTATATATGGCACGGCTTCCATGATCAGTACGGAATCCCGAACAGATTTTCATTCCTGTTCATCTTCATTCTGCTGAGCATGGGATACGAGGCCATTGCAAATACAGACAAGAAGCAGATACCGGGAATAGCCCTGGGAATCATCGTGGCGTTCGGTTTACTGGTTTATGCAGACAAGAATATTGATATGGACAGGACGGTAATTATTCTCACATGGGTGCTGTTTGTTGTGTACTCGGTGGGAATCCTGGTGCTGGGACTTGTCCGCGGCAAAGGCAGATTCGCAGTGGCAGCTATACTTTCAGTGTTGTGTCTGACTGAGATCGTGTTCAGCGCGGCAAAGGGATACGAGAGCAACGGAACGGTGAACATACCGGATTACTATGGCGATGCTGCTAGTGTGCAGGCCGCTATAGATTCTGTTAAGACAGGCCATTTTCCATATAGAACGGAGCTCAACAACACCAAGGTGGTGGATGAATCTACCTATTACAATATGCAGGGAGTCAGCCTGTTTGGTTCGACGGTTTCAAATGACCTTGTGAATGCCATGCACGGACTTGGTTTCTACACAGGTGCCAATGAGTTCCTGTTTGACGGAGCAAATCCGGTGTCAAGTTCGGTTCTGGGCATAAGATATTTGTTCAGGAGACAGGATGAGCATATGTCCTACGATATGGACTATGTGGATACAGTGGATGGCGTTGATGTATACCAGAACAGCCGGGCGCTCAAGCTGGGCTTCATGGTGAATAACGAGCTGAAAGACTGGACTTCTGATGCATCGAATATGTTTGACAGTATAAATAATTTCGTGGAAAAGTCGACTGGGGTGGCTGGTACGTTCAGCCAGATATATCCGGAGGTAACTGGCTCTTCAAATGACATCACGATAACACATGACAATCCGTACAGTGAATACTTTGGACTTTCCGATATCACACCGGGTATCGTGAGCTTTGGACTCAGCTTTGACATAACAGAGGAACAGAATGATCTGTACATCATAGCGAACTGCAATGGAATCACCAAGATAAGGATATATGTGAACGGTGAGGAGCAGAATTACGAGAGACTTCAGTACCAGACATACCATGTGGGACATCTGATAAAGGGAACCAACGTGGAGGTCGAGTATTATTTCTCTGCGGGTGTACCTGACAATACATCTGCAAGACTTACGATAGCCACTCTCAACGGTGCTGCATTTGACCAGGCGTATGAGGGATGGGCTGACAATCAGTTAAATATCAACAAATTTGAGGATGGATATGTGAAGGGACATATATCAGTCGATGAGGCTGGCCTGATGTTCACATCCATACCATATGATTCGGGCTGGACTGCCTATGTTGATGGCAGAAAGACCGATATACAGACTGTTGCGGGAGCATTTATCGCACTGGATCTCGAGAAGGGAGACCATGTGATAGAGTTCAAGTATTTCCCTAGAGGACTCAAGAGCGGCCTGATATTCACATTTGCCGGATGGCTTGTGTTTGCACTGCTTATGAATGCGAAGACCATCAAGGAGAAGCGCGGCAGCAAAAAGGGGAAGCCAGAGGATGAGGATCGGACAGATGATGAAGCAGCGATAGAGTAATGCAGATCTGTTGATAGATAAAATATGCATAATAACGAGGTAGAATGGCTGGGAGACCATAAAAGTAGTCCAATATGTACAAAATAACAGAGAAAATTTGTACATTATTCAGCATAAAAAACTATATGAGCGTTGACCTTAATAATTATTTATAATATAATGTATCCATGTGGATATGCATAGGAGTGTCTATGTGGCAAACGCAATATTTATAGAAACAGAGGTGCATTAATGGACAAAATTAAGGAAATTGGGATTAAGCCGCTTGCACTGGCCATGGCTGTTCTGGCTTTGCTGGCGGGAGTGCTGGGAGTCGCCGGTATAGGTGTGGGAGCTATTATATGTGGCGTCCTGGCAGCGGTCGTTGCTGTTCTGGTATTACTGGTATTCGGAGATGGCAACATGGGATCAGCAGGAAAGTCTGATAAGTATAAGAAGCTTTTCATGAACCTTCCTATAGGATTTGCACAGGCGAGGATCGTTAATGATCCTGTCAACGGAACAAACTACGAGATAGTAGACGCCAATGAGATATTTGGGGAGTATTTCAAGCTCGATGTGTCTGACTACAAGGACAAGATACTGAAGGAGAGCAAGATAGAGGTACTTCAGGATATCAATGCATGGTTCACAGCTTATAACAACTCCGGCACCAAAGAGGGAGATCTGATGGATGTTGAGATCACCATGGAGTCACTTCAGAAGGTGTTCAACACGGTTATGTATAAGTCTGAGGCTGATTACATCAACATGGTAGTCATAGATGTGACCAAGCAGAAGGAGACTGAGGAGAAGCTCAGCAAGGCCATCGTGGATGCGAATGCAGCATACAAGACACAGGCCGAGTTCCTTGCAAACATGAGCCACGAGATAAGAACACCTATAAACGGTATTCTCGGTATGCTCCAGCTCACACTTATGGCTGAGGATCTTCAGGCTGATTACAGAGATAACCTTATCACAGCTAAGAACTGTGCAGACACACTGCTCAGACTTATCAATGATATTCTTGATATAAGCAAGCTTGAGGCTGGTAAGTACAAGATCAAGGAAGAGACATTTGACATCAGGACTGCCATTGAGGACACAGTTGCTGCACAGGTTCCGATCGCAACCAACAAGGGACTGCAGCTCGACTGTTCATTTGGAAGCAATATTCCAAAGCTTGTCCGCGGTGATGGACAGAGAATCCAGCAGGTTCTCAACTGCCTGCTTTCAAATGCTATCAAGTTTACATCCGAGGGAAGCGTAAGAGTCAAGATAGCATCCATGGATGATGGGGACAACAAGATTAAGATCAGAATGGCAGTTGCAGATACTGGTATAGGTATCTCAGAGGCTAATATGAGCAAGCTGTTCATAAGATTCAGCCAGGTAGATGCATCAGATACAAGAAAGTACGGTGGTTCAGGTCTGGGACTTGTCATCACCAAGCAGATCGTTGAGCTGATGGGTGGTAACATAACAGTTCAGAGTAAGGAAGATATAGGTTCAACATTCATCGTCGAGATACCACTCAAGGTTATCAAAGCGGCAGATGCAGCAGATGAGTTCCTCAAAGAGAAGGAGGAGCCTGCAGTATTCTCCATCAATGCACACAGCAAGGCAAGGATACTTGTTGCAGAGGATGAGCCGGTCAACCAGCAGGTTATCGGTAAGCTTCTCGGTATGGCAGGATTCTCATACGATATAGCTGAGAATGGCCAGAAGGCTGTTGAACTGTTCAAGACCAAGATATATGATGCGGCACTGTTTGACGTACAGATGCCAGTTATGGACGGTATAGCAGCTACACAGGAGATCAGGGAGATAGAGCGCAAGGAGAAGAGAAAGAGACTTCCGATCATTGCGGTTACGGCGAGAGCCATGTTCGGTGACAAGGAGAGGATCCTTGAGAACCAGCTTGATGATTATATCGCAAAGCCTTATAATCTCAATGATGTGGTTGATACACTGAATAAGTACATAGACGACTGATGTGAAAGGCCATAAGTATACATGACATAGTGAGAAACAAAGTCAAATAAAAAATCGGGGATTATGGAATCAACACCCATATTCCCGGTTTTTTTAGTTTTACATGGATATATTAAGGCAGATAAAGAAAGATCTATATTACATGGAGGTATATGATATGTCAGATTTTTTCCAGGATGTGTTCAACAAGACCAAGAAGTTTGCAAATAATGCGGTGGATGAGACGAAGGACGCAGCGCAGAAGGCAAAGCTCAACAACAAGATATCAAATGAGGTGCAGATGATCGACAGGAACATGGTCGAGATCGGCAAGTATTTCTACGAGCAGAACAAGGAGAATCCACCTCAGGAGCTGCTCCAGTATTTCAACAATGTAAAGGTTCTTCAGGACAGTATAGCCATAAGCAGGAGCGAGATACAGAACATTGATAATGCCATGGCGGCAAGGAAGCAGGCTGATATGAATCCTAATCAGAGTCCTAACCAGAACTATAACCGGAACCCAAATAACAATCAGAACATGGGAAATGGACAATTTTAGTAAAAAAAATTATATATACATGCTGTAAAATCAGAAGCCCGTTCGTAACAGGACGGGCTTTTTGTATATTGAAATTGGGCAATATACAGCCTGTATATAGCCGCAATTTATAAAATTTTCTTTATGAAATCCCCCCTTTACAAAGGCTGAGAGAGGGTGTAAGGTGTGCTTACAACTCAGAGAGAAGGGAGGACAGAGATCATATATTATGTAATACCATTGATCGCAACTGTGAGCATGGCGGTGGTATCGGACTTCAGAGACTGGAGGATTCCGAACAGGCTTATCGCAGTTGGCATGATACAGGGATTCCTGATGTCGGCAGTTGTCAGAGGACCGTGTGATGGACTTCTGAGCAGTGTGGCAGGCTGTGTTATTCCTGTGGTGATCTTGTTTGTATTATTTCATAAAAAAGCCTTGGGGGCAGGTGATATCAAGCTGCTGGCGACGGCTGGCACATTTGTAGGAACCGATGTGATCCGGGTGATTGTTTACTCCTTTTTGGCCGGAGGAGTTATATCTTTATTTTTTCTTTTAAAAGAAGTTTTAATGTCAGTTACGAATCGTAAAGAAATTTCAACAAAACAATTTTATAGGAATCTGATGAAGTCCAGGGTACATTTCTCTGCTGCCATAATGGGTGGAGTCATGTATTACGTGTGCACTACAGAGTGGAGGTGACAAAATTCAGCAGTACAAGATTGGAATACTGGATGGTGACAGGGCTTACATGATAAGTCTTATGAACCATATCAATTCGGACAGGGACAATCCGCTGTTTGCGCTTGCATTTTCATCGGAGGGAGAACTGTATGGGTATCTTGAGACTAAGACTCTGGATGTTCTGCTGATGGATGAGAATATTCCTCTGGATGAGAGCAAAGTGCCGGTGGCCTGCCGGATGATATTTATGACGAGGGATAGAGTCGATGGATCAGAAGAGATCAGCCATAACAGGATATTCAAATATTCCAGGGTACGGAACATTTCTTCAGAGATCCTCAGATATATGAATATAGACGATACGGACCGCAGAAGAAAGCTGTTCAGGTCGTATGCAGTTATATCACCCATAGGGAGGTGTGGTAAGACAAACCTTGCGGTCAGCCTGTGCATGAATGATGAGGTGCGGGGCGGCCTGTATGTGGGCATGGAGGAGTACAGTGCATTTCACGACCATGAGGACGTTCTGGCGAATGTGATATATCTGGTGAAACAGAGGTCACCGGATCTGACCGGATATATGGAGCAAAAAATCGTGGAGCTTGAGGAATACAGCGTGCTTGGATATCTGGGATCGTACATAGATGCACTGGAGCTGGACACGGAGGATATGGTGTGGCTCATAGACGAGTTCCGCAGATGGGGCAGATATACAACGGTTGTGTTTGATATGGGACAGGCGGTTCTCAAGGATCTGGCGATACTTGGGGCATTTGACGAGATAATGGTTCCGGAGCTTAAGGATGAATTGTCCCAGGACAAGCTTGGGATGTTCGAGAGGGTTCTGGAGAGAAGGGAGCTCGGCAAGATTGCTCGGAGGCTGCACAGGTTGAACGTGCCGCTGGCGGTTCCGGGAAGTGCGGAGATGCTGAGATTTATAGAAAGTGAAATAGGAAGCAGAAGATGAAACAGGATGACAGACAGTTGATACGAAGCAAGGTCATGCAGAGTATAGATATGTCGGGTGACATAGGAGATGAGCAGGTCAGCGATATGATCGACAGGTGTATTCTCGAATCTGAGTCCGGGAATGTGCTGAGCGTGAGGGATAAGCTTGCGCTGAAGAAGGAACTGTTCAACAGTCTGAGGAGGCTTGATATATTGTCAGAGCTTCTCGACGATGAAGCGGTGACTGAGATAATGATAAATGGCTGCAGCAATATATTTGTCGAGCGGGCAGGAAGGATGTACAGGTATGACAAGGCATTTGAGAGCGAGGAACGGCTCAAAACCATAATCCAGAGCATCGTAGCGGAGTGCAACAGGATAGTAAATGAGGCGTCGCCGATAGTGGATGCAAGGCTTAAGGATGGTTCGAGAGTGAATGTGGTGCTGCCGCCGGTGAGCCTGAGCGGCAGCGTGATGACCATAAGAAAGTTTCCGAAGGACAAGATGACCATGGACAAGCTGGTGGAGATCGGATCAGTCACCATGGAGGTTGCCGATTTCCTGAAGAATCTGGTCGTGGCGGGCTACAACATAATCATCTCGGGAGGAACCGGCGCGGGCAAGACGACATTTCTGAATGCCCTGTCAGGGTATATACCGGCGGATGAGAGAATTGTCACGATAGAGGATTCGGCGGAGCTTCAGCTTGCGGGCATCGACAATCTGGTGAGCCTTGAGGCGAGAAGTGCAAATGTCGAGGGCGAAAATGCGGTGAGCATAAGGGATCTTATCAAGACGAGCCTCAGAATGAGACCTTCACGGATAATAGTGGGTGAGGTCAGGGATGCGGCGGCGATAGATATGCTTACTGCCATGAACACAGGACACGATGGAAGCCTGTCAACAGGACATGCAAACTCTGCCCGGGACATGCTGACGAGGCTTGAGACCATGGTTCTGATGGGTGCGGATATGCCTGTTCTGGCGATAAGGCAGCAGATAGCGTCGGCGGTGGACATAGTTGTCCAGCTTGGAAGACTGAGGGACAGATCCCGAAGATGTATAGAGATAAGCGAGGTCACAGGACTGGAAGGAGGTGAATTTGTCATGAATAAATTGTATGAATTTCATGAGAGCAATATGGGAAAGGACAGGGGGCGAGTGGAAGGAATGCTTAGAAAGATAAATGATCTTCACAACACATCAAAGCTCGTGGCGGCTGGATTTATAAGCGTTAATGAGAGCAGTGATTCAAGGAGGGATGTGTGCTGAGACAGGGTATAGATTATGATTCTTATAAACTAAGTGTCAGGGAAATCGTAACCGGTATCGCTGTGTATTCAGTCATAGCGGTGATGGTGTCGGTGCTCTTCTTTGACAGTCTTATACCGTGCCTGGTGTTCACGCCGGGGATTCTGATATTTCTCAGGAAAATTGCCGATGGTAAATGCCGGCAGAGAAAGAATAAACTTAATAATGAATTTAAGGAAATGCTGCTGTCCCTGTCCGCAAATATGGCGGCGGGATATTCATTGGAAAAAGCGTTTGTTCCAGCTTGTCACGAGCTGGACGGAATGTATCAGGGGAAATCTTATATCAGACAGGAAATGCTGCTCATAATAAACGGCCTTGAGATGAGCTCTGATGTTGAAAGTCTTTTGAGGGATATGGCGGACAGGTCAGGACTTCAGGATGTGAAGGAATTTGCTCATGTGGTCGCAGTTGCAAAGGGCTCCGGGGGAAATCTCATCAGGATGATGAAGAAGATGGTTGAAAATATTGACAGGCGTCTGGAAGTGGAGGAAGAGATAGACACGATGATAACGTCAAAACGGCTGGAGCAGAATATCATGTCTGCCATGCCATTTGTCATCATTCTGTATCTGAGGGTGTGTAATCCTGGATATATGGATGCGCTGTATGGCAATGCTCTGGGGATAGCTGCCATGAGTGCGTGTCTGGTGATCACGGCGGCGACGGTGATATGGGGCAGAAAGATCACAGATATACATATGTGAAAGGATGATGGATATGCTGAAAAGGGCTGCGGGAAAAATATACGGCTGGATAGAACCGCATATGGACAATGACAAGATGCTCACGAAGATAAAGAGGGTATACATATGTACGGATGCCGCGGCGAGGGATAAATGTGCGGAGATGTACACAGACATTATTGCGAAGATCCTGCTGACGCTTTTGGTGACATGTATTCTTGCGGTGATCCTTGTGGCAAAGGAAGCATTTGCGCCTCATCAGGTGGTGCTCACCAGAGATGGGTACGGAGGGGATGTGTCCACCGTCACTCTGGAGACTGACATAGATGGAGAAAAGACTGATTTTGATGTGGATGTCATGCCGCTGGAATATGATCCTGACGATATGGAAGCTGTGTTTGAGCAGGGATTTGGTGAGATTGAAGACCTGTATCTTGGGGAAAATGAATCCCCCGACGAAGTGATATATGATCTGGAGCTTGTGGATCACCTGGATGCGCTCGGACTCGATGTGCAGTGGATAAGCGAGGACAACGAGCTGGTGTCGTCCGATGGACGTATCGGCGATATAGCGGAGGGAGAAGACAGAATAGTGTCCATCACGGCTGTTCTTACATACAGGGAGCTGAGCGCGGAGAGAACATATCAGATACGCGTGTGCGGAAGGGAAGAGACAGGCAGGGAAAAGGCTCTGAAGGATATAAGGGAAGGCATCAGGGAGATACAGGCGGGAAGTGGAGATTCGAGCGAGGTGGCGCTGCCGGAGCAGATAAACGGATATGCGGTCAGGCCCACCTCGGGAGGCGGAAGCGGTCTTATGATACTGTTTCTCGGTGGTTTCGCAGCCATTTGTATATGGGGTGGAAACAGGTCGAAGATCCAGGGAATGGAAAAAAAGAGATCCGACGAGCTCATGTCGGAGTACCCGGAGCTTGTGGATAAGCTGACGCTCTATCTTGGAGCAGGAGTCACGGTCAGAGGTGCATTTGCAAGGATAGTGAAGAGTGGCAGGGAAGATTGTGCCGGTACGGATCAGGGCGGGAGTGTTCTGACCAGGGAACTGATTTATGCGCTAAATGAGATCCAGGCAGGAGTATCCGAGAGTGAGGCTTACTACAACATGGGGCACAGGATAAATCTGCCGATGTATATAAAGCTCATGTCGCTTTTGTCACAGAATGTGAAGAAAGGCACGAGAGATATATTGATCATGATGGCGGGCGAGGAGCAGAACGCAATGCAGACCAGAAAGGAGATGGCGAAGAGAAAGGGGGAGGAAGCCGGGACAAAGCTGCTTCTTCCGATGGTGGTTCTGCTGGGAGTGGTCATGGTAATAGTCATGCTGCCCGCAATAATAAATTTTTAAGATAATAAGTTTTAAGGAGGAAAAATGTATGAAGAGATGGGAAGATTTTATGGAAGATGAGTCAGGTATGGGAGTGGTCGAAATAATCCTTATAATGGTCGTCTTGATCGCGATGTGCGTCATATTCAAGCAGCAGATAACTTCTCTGGTGAACAACATATGGAACTCGATCAACAAGAGTGCAAAGAAGATATATTAAGGGGGAGCTGTATGAGAAATCAGGGACATGTAACGGTTTTTCTGAGTATAATCCTGATCTCCATGCTGCTTCTGGGGCTCTCCGTGCTTGAGATGGCGCGGATAAGAATGGGCAGTGCCAAGGCCGCAATGGCGGCCGAGGGCGCAGCCTGTGATGTGAAGGCGGCGTACGACAAGGAGTTGTTTGAGGAGTATCATCTGCTGGCGGTCGACAGCACATTTGGCGGACACGGTGAGGGAAAGCTTGAGCAGATGGCGCAGGATTATCTGGAATATACTCTGGAAAATGGTCAGGGCGACAATATGAGCGTTGAAGATGTGGCGCTGGCAGAGTGCAGGGGACTTCTGGAGAATGACTGCGAGAATATGAAGCTGCAGATAACCGACCATATGAAGGTGTACATGGAGGAGAAGGGAATAGAAGACATTCTTGAGATGATAACATCCGGGGATAAGGCCATGGAGGATGCTTCTGGAGCTGTGGAAAATGGTAAGAATGAGTCGAATCAGGATGAGAGCAGTTGGAGCGGTACGGATCCTAGAAAAGCGCTGAAAAGCATCCTGACAGGTGGACTTCTGAATGTTGTCACGCCATCCGGGCGGGTGGTGTCAGATCAGGCATACGATCTGGATGGCTTTCCGTCAGACGGACAGGCGGAGGATACGAGACAGTGGGAGGACATAGAATTTGACGATCTGGATAAATTCCAGAGGCAGCTCATGTTGGATGGAGAGAGATCACAGACCGGAATAGTGGATGACATATATGGTGTCGGGTATGCACTGGCGAATTTCAATACATTTACTGACAGGAAACAGGACAGACCATTTGAGTGTGAGGTGGAATACATTATCGCCGGAAAGGATAATGACCATGACAATCTGCAGGGGGTCGTGAACAGGATAGTGCTTCACAGACTGCCGCTCAATCTGGCATATCTGCTCTCAGACAGCGCAAAGATGGCCGAAGTGTCATCCATAGCTGCGGTGCTGGCTCTTGTGCCGGGGGTCACCTATGGGGCGGCGAAATATCTGCTGCTCGGATGCTGGGCTTATGCTGAGACAATTGTTGATATAAGGCTGCTGCTTGACGGCAAAAGCGTTCAGTTTATGAAGACAGACGAATACTGGGTGACGGACATCAACAATCTTGACAAGCTGATGAATCTGGATTCCGTGGACTATGAAGGCGTGGATGCTGTGAGCTACAGGGATTATCTGGCGATACTTCTGATAGAGAATAAAGGAGGCATGTATTACAGGATGGCGGATCTTATACAGCTTAATTTCAGACAGACGGATGAGTCGTTTGAGATGAAGAATATGATGTATTCTCTGACATTTGATGTTGAGGTCAGTCAGGACAGGAAATTTGCATCGTTTATAGAAGATCACGAGGGCGTATCGAAGATAGATGACGGACTGTACAGGTACAGCTTCAGGCAGTGTGTGAGTTATTGAGATATGAAAATATCCTGAAGGGGGGTGTTATATGTTCTCTTGTTGTATGTTGAAAAGTAAATATATGAAAGATAAATCGCCTCTCCAAGCGCATATTACTATAGATTTTGTTCGGATCAGGTATGGCAGGAGAATATATAAGACAGCTCCTTTGGGATGTGACCGTGGTAGTGCCAGTGTGGAGGCATCGTTGGTGCTGCCAGTGTTTATATTTGCCATGCTGACTGTGTTTGCCATGGCCGGATGTATACGGACACGGACTGTGATATATGAGGGCTTACATGAGACGGCTGCGTATCTTGCGGAATACAGCTATGCGTATGAGCTAGCCGAAAAGGGCGCGGACATGGGGCCGTATGCTGAAGGTATGGCAGATGGTGTGTCGCTCGTGCTGGCGAACAGGAAGATCAGGGAGTACATAGATGACAAAGGCACGGTGAACACATATGTCGACGGCGGAATGTCCGGGGTTAAGGTGATAAATGCAGAGCTGTCGGATGACGGATTTGTGTGCCTCAAGGTCAGATATATGCTGAAGATCAATCTGCCATTTGCCGGAGGATCTACCGTGGGGTGCGTGGACAGGATAAGACAGAGGGCGTACCTGGGATATGACAGGTCGCAGGATGATGACGATGATGATGAGTATGTGTATGTGGCT
>NZ_JBEHVV010000034.1:0-29858 GCF_040227395.1 Coprococcus sp. RTP21428st1_C9_RTP21428_210409 | reverse complement strand
ACTTATTGTTTTTTGTCAGATATTCTGAAAGTGCATTGACTGCTGCCTCTTCGTCAGCACCGTCTGCAACTATAGTGAGCTCACTGCCATTCTCGAAGTTCATGCTCATCATACCCATAATGCTCTTAGCATTGATTCTCTTATCTCCGGTAACAAGGTGAACCTTGCTGTCATACTGACTTGCAATCTGTACAAGAACTGCAACAGGTCTTTCCTCTGCCTCTCCCATCATTGATACAACAACTGTCTTTTCGATCATTACATCCTCCTTGGGCTCATCAACAGCCCCGCATTTCTTCTGCGATTTCACTTATTTTTCTTAATCTATGATTAACCCCCGACTTACCGATCGGCGGCGTCATCATCTCACCAAGCTCCTTAAGGGAAGCATCCTCATTCTCCAGTCTGGCAAGCGCCAGCTCCTGAAGGTTATCGGGCAGATATCCTATGCCCTTTGTCTCTATTATGTAATTAATGTCATTCATCTGCTTTACGGCAGCGCTCACGGTCTTGTTGAGGTTTGCGGCCTCACAGTTGACCCTGCGGTTGATATTGTTACGGATATCCTTCCTGATCCTTATGTTCTCCATATTCATCAGGGATATGTGTGCCCCCATTATTCCCAACATATCAACTATCATCTCTCCATCCTTCAGATAGACGACGTAGTATTTCTTCCGCTGTATTATGCGGGCTTCCACACCAAATCCGTTTATTATCTCCTGTATGAACTGTGCCCTTCCCTCGTTCTCGCACACCACCTCCATGTGGTATCCCTTGTTCGGATCACTGATTGATCCCGAGGTCATGAACACTCCTTTTATATATGCTCTTCTGCAGCAATCCTGCTGAACATCCATCCTGCTGACCTTCATGAGCTGACACTGTATCAGTCCTTCACACTCATGTTCGTTTTCTATCTTCAAGGTCATCAGTATCGTATTGACAATCTCTGGAGAATTGATCTCCATCCTGTATACTCTGCTGTCAGCTCCGGTCCTTCTTACACTTGAGTCCGGAATATATCTGAACAGCCTTTTTATCAGGGAAGCTATCTCCTTTGCGATAACACTTCTCTCTGTAACTATCACCAGCCCGGCCGGTCTGCCGGCCCAATATCTCACATATGCCACCATTGAGATCATCGCAGCCAGCTCAGCTATCTGACAATGCCTCGCTCCCGGGACATTCCCTGCCAGCTCCATCTTAACGTCTGAAGAAAATGACATATTCCACCTGCTATACTATCTGTTATTACATGCTACAACTTCTTGACTATTGAATCCTTCAAAATATCCCTGTGAACTATCCTCACTGTATACTTTGACTTCTGCAAACGGGCATAGACAGCATTGGCTATCGTGACGGATCTGTGTTTTCCGCCTGTGCAGCCGATGGAAATGACCAACTGATTTTTGCCTTCCTTGATATAATTCGGTATCAAAAATGTTATCAGATCTATAAACTTTTCCAGATACTCAGGGCCCTCCTTGCAGTTCATAACATAGTCCTGTATCTCTTTGTCGTTTCCCGTTTTCTCCCTGAGTTCAAGGTCATAGTACGGATTAGGCAGAAATCTCACATCCTGAACTATATCAGAATCCCTCGGTATTCCATACTTAAAGCCAAATGACATGACCGTAATTATGAAATTCGAATACTCCTCATTCTGCACAAATATCTTGTCAAGCTCCGCCTTAAACTCTCTCACAAGGAGGTTGGTAGTATCGATTATATAATCAGCCTCCTCCTTGAGGAAGCCAATAAGCTCACGCTCCTTGTTTATTCCATCTATTATTCGCCCACCCTTGACCGAAAGAGGATGGTTTCTTCTAGTCTCTTTATAACGCTTTACCAGAGTTGCATTGGAACACTCAATGAACAGGATCTCATAATTCATACCCTCTCTTCTGATATCCGCTAGGCACGAATTGAGCTGTGACAAAGCCCTTCCACTTCTGATATCAACACTGATAGCAACATCATCCACCTGGATCTGCTCATCATAAGCGATCTCGGCAAATCTTTTTATAAGCTGGATAGGCAGATTATCAACACAGAAAAATCCGGCATCCTCAAGCGTCTTAAGCGCCGTTGCCTTTCCTGCTCCACTCATTCCTGTCACAATAACAAATCTCATGCTCTGTTCTCCCTGTCTCACTAAATGCTAGAAATCGCCAAGCATCTTCACCTCAGGCTCCAGCATCACGCCAAACTGATCCATAACCTTCTTCTGTACATCACGGATCAGACCTGTCACATCAGCAGCGGTTGCACCGCCACTGTTCACAACAAATCCGCAGTGCTTCTCTGACACCTGTGCTCCTCCCACAGAATATCCCCTGAGTCCTGCATCCATTATAAGTTTACCCGCAAAATATCCCTCAGGTCTCTTGAATGTAGAGCCCGCCGACGGATACTCGAGCGGCTGCTTTGTTCTTCTGGAATCCGACAATTCCTTCATTCTGTCATCTATATCCTGCTGCACACCTGCTGCCAGCTTCATGGTAACCTCAAGAACTATGAGCCCCTCAGCCTCCACAGCACTGTGTCTGTACGAAAAATCCAGTTCATCCGACGACATATCATATATATGTCCATCGGCATCCATCACCTTGACACTGGTGACAACGTCCTTCATCTCACCACCATAAGCTCCCGCATTCATATACACCGCACCGCCTATAGTACCGGGAATCCCGGAAGCAAACTCAAGACCGGTCAGCGAATTATCCCTTGCCAGTCTGCTGACTCTCACCAGCTTTGCCCCGGCCTGGGCTGTTATCACATCACCGTCAACTGTTATCCCATTCATATTGTCCATTATATTGATTATCATGCCCCTGTAGCCAGCATCCGACACAAGCAGATTACTGCCATTACCAAGGACAAAATACGGTATCTCACATTTCCGACAAAGTTCTATAAGCCCCGCAACCTGATCTGCATCAGAAGGACTCGCAAAATAGTCGGCAGGACCGCCCACCCTGAAGGTAGTGTGTGCGCTCATCACCTCATCTGCGCTTGCATTCTTCTCTCCGGTTATCTCTCGAATACTGTTCAATATTTCTAAATCTGACATGTCAACCTCATACAATCTGTCTTCTATATTTTATTCACATGTGCATGTATTTTAAAACAAAAGTAAAAGCACCCTCTGTCACAGAGAACTGCTTTTTTCTTAACATACACAATAAAAGTCTTTAATATATTGGATTTTACGGCACTATTCATCACCATTAAATTCATCATACATTAAAGACTTTTATAATTCAATATTAAAATTTAATATAAATTTACCATCTTTCGCAAAACCTTTGGATATTTTCACAAATTCTACTGGTAAATTTTACCGAAATTACATTCAGGTCAATTACCTTCCAAGTATGCTGCATGCACTTCCATAAATACCTGCATCATTGCCAAGCTGTGCAAGCGCGAACTTTGTCTGTCTGCATGCATGGAATGCATAATGCTCGAAATACTTCTTTACTGAATCTGTAAGTATGGAGCCCGCCTTTGACACGCCTCCACCGATTACAAATATCTCAGGATCAACTACACATGCTATCTGTGCAAGCGCACGACCCAGGATACGTGCCTGTGTATCAACTATCTCAAGTGCAAGCTCGTCTCCTGCCTTTGCTGCGTCAAATACATCCTTTGCAGTAACAGCCTTGAGCTCACGGAGAGTTGACTTCTTATCTGAAGCTGCCATAGCTCTGCCCGCAAGTCTTACCACGCCTGTTGCAGATGTGTACTGCTCCAGACATCCCTTGTTTCCGCATCCACATGTCTCAGTCTCTGAATCGTCAACACATATATGTCCGATCTCACCGCCGGCACCATTCACGCCGAACAGCATCTTGCCGTTGAGTATGATTCCGCCGCCAACACCTGTTCCAAGTGTTACCATTACCAGATTGCTGTGGCCCTTGCCACCGCCCTGCCACATCTCTCCGAGCGCAGCGACATTTGCGTCATTTCCAGCCTTTACAGGATATCCGACCAGCTTCTCCAGCTCGTCCTCAACATTCAGTATTCCCCATCCGAGGTTTACACACTTGAGAACCGTTCCATCCTCCTTGACAGGTCCCGGAACTCCGATTCCAACGCCCTCAACATCTTCCTTTGCAAGCTTCTTGCTTTCAATAACTTCCTTTATAGAATCAGCAATGTCCGGAAGAACATTCTTTCCACCGTCCTCTGTGCGGGTCTTGATCTCCCACTTGTCGAGCAGTTCGCCCTCAACGGTAAAAAGTCCCATCTTTACTGTAGTTCCTCCAACATCAACTCCAAATACATACTTAGCCATGTTTTTTCTCCTTCCACATTCTCCGCTTTTTATTGTAATATCACGGCCGGCAGTCATTTACTGCTTGTCACCACCGCCGTTGCCCTTCATAATATTCTGTGTAACTCTGTTATAAAGCTCCTGAGCTGCATTGTATCCCATCTTCTTCTGTCTGTGGTTTACAGCCGCCGACTCAACTATGATCGCGATATTTCTTCCCGGTCTGATAGGTATGTTGTGACTTACCACCTTATTTCCCAGGAACTCCATATAATTGTCCTCAAGTCCGAGTCTGTCGTATTCTGTATCTTTGCTCCACTCCTCCAGGTTGATGACAAGATCGATATTCTGATCTATCTTAACGCACTCAACACCAAACAGTGATTTCACATCTATTATTCCAATTCCTCTGAGCTCAATAAAATGCCTTGTTATGTCAGGAGCTCTTCCTACAAGAGTTGCATCGCTGACCTTCTTGATCTCAACCACGTCGTCCGCAACAAGTCTGTGTCCTCTCTTCAGAAGCTCCAGCGCCGCCTCCGACTTACCGATTCCACTCTCACCCATGATCAGTACGCCCTCGCCGTATACATCGACAAGAACCGCATGCACCGATATTCTTGGAGCCAGCTCCACATGCAGCCATCTGTCCACCTCATGTACAAATGCAGATGTGACCGCATCGGATGTGAGTACCGGAACCCCATGCTTCTTTGCCATCTCTATGATAAATGGATATGGCTCAAGGCCTCGGCAGAATATAAGGCATGGTGGCTTGTATGAGAAGAACTCATCCATGATGCGCTTGTTCTCCTCCTCAGTATGCATAGCTGCCACATAGGCATGCTCAACATTACCACAAATCTGTATTCTTCCTGCATCAAAGTGCTCGAAGAATCCACCAAACTGTACTGCCGGTCTGTTCATACCCGGATCCTGGATAAGTATCTTATCCGTATCGATCTCCGGAGTATGGTTCTTGAGATCCATCTTCTCTATAAGCTGTGTAACCGTAACACTGTAAACCATATAAACCCTCTGCAACACCGAAACCGATGTTTTTCCTTTCCTAATATAGTCAATATGACTTATTTTATCGCAATTAATTATACTTATGTACGCTCTCTGTTGTCAAGCAGACATGCACAATTACACAGCCAAATATGCAACTCATTTGTGGTCTATTTATTCAGGAATCTCGCCTCATCCTGAACCATGCTGACCTCGCTTCCATCCCTCGCATCTATCAGTACAAGCTGTATCGGGTAAGTGTCGGAATGATCCGAATCCAACTGTGCAAATGAGTACACAGGTATAGCCTCATACTCGCCGTCCCCTGTCTTTATCCTGAAATATGTGAGTCTCACATCGTTGAACTCCACTGAATTATATCCGGTATAATCCGCAAAGTGGCTTTCCATGACTCCCTTGAGGCTTGTCACCGCAGAATCCCAGGTGATCAGTGTCCCTGCATCCTGAATATCCCCCGCGGACTTCATCGGCCAAGTACATGTAAATCCCGTAAGTTTCTCTCCTGTAAATGCGATACTGTATGTGGACTGCTCCGTATAGTAGTATTTCTCTGCAGAAAACGAACCACTATCCTCCGCATTCTTCTGGTTTGAGATGGTGTCTATGCCAAATGCATCCGGCTGATAGAGCGGCTGTCCATTCACGGACGCCTGAAATGTCACAGAGTATCCATCCTTCTCATATCCTACAACCTCTCCATACTCATCACTATATTGGCGGTAAAGCTCCGACTGTGATGTAGGGACCACATCATTAAAGCCCCATTTGTCCATGTAGTCCAGCGCTTTTACCATTCCGGCATCCTCATCCATGCCACTCATATTGGATTCATCAGTCTGAACGTCCGACGGATTCCCTTCATTTGCCGTTATCAGTTCCGCGGGATCCCATGAGGTATACTCCGTGAATGTCGCACCCTTGTCCGCCATATCTTCAGGAACAGGGTCCGTCACCGCAAGCTGGATAGAAAATCCCTCATCTGATATCCACGACAGATCATAAAAATACAGTATGTATTCAACTCCATCTATCTTCCCAATAAAATAATCCTTGCTGTAATCCACATCGGCACCCCTATGAGCGAACAGTTCATCTCTCTGCTCCTGTGTCACACTGTCCTTCATATCATATGGATACTCGAAAACTCCATCCTCCTCGTCAAATATGCTTTTGAGTATCGTCTCCCTGTCTTCAGCTCCTATGCTGCCCATGGTGAACTTCTTAGTATACATCTTATCGGCATCCGGAGTCTTGATCTCCGACGCTTTGATGCTTGCAGACTCCAAAGTTCCGCAATTTTCAACAGGTATATCAACACTTACGCTGGTCGGAATGCTGAGTGTTCTGGCAAGTCCACCCACACTGTCATCATAATCTGCATCCTTCTCGGTGTCCCCGGACGTGTCCGTTCCGCTGCTGTATTCCTTGATATCATCGCCCTCTATGACCGCCGTGTTTGCTTCCTTTTTCTTATCCGCGCAGCCACCGCACGCCATCGCAAGGCAAACCAAAGCTGCACATATCATCCATCTTCTTTTCCTCATATTTACTCTCCTTCACCAAGATATATTGTCATATACTCATAATAACCTGCCATTGAACTGCTCGGACTTACCTGCATGTAACAATCCTCAAGCTCACTCTCGTCAACAAGGAAATACACCGTCAGCAAATGTTCTTCGCCATCCCTCTTCAGGCAGCAGTAGCCATCCACGCTCTTTTCAGTAATCTCTGTGCCGTCATCTACTACATACGCAGGTACTCCATATGTCATCCGTCTTTCATAACTCGCACGAGGCTCACCATCTCCGCAATAATAATTCGTGTCAACCGGTGGCGCCAGCTTGTCCCCCGAGAGTTTTTCTCCCCTCTCAAGATCTATAACTATATCGTCATACGGATATGCTCTGTAGTCCGCTTTATATGTGATATCCACCGCAACCATCCGCAAGCTGCTGTTATTATAATCTCCCCAGCTTGTAAAGCTGTTATCTGTCGCTTCGTTCATCCTCCGACATCTGACATCCACAAAGTTTCCGTCCGTATCCACCAGACCTTTCTCCTTGAGATCTCCCACAACATAGAGCATATCCGCAGGATCTATTCCCCGGGTGTCATCGTATACGTTCACACTGTTTACCGTCATCTCTACGCCATCCACAACAAACGACTCGTCCAATCCTATAAATGTGTACTTGTCATCCACCTGGATCGTATCAACATTATCCGGATTGTCATCATAAAATGTTGAGTCAACTCCGACCCAGTTAGATGGATCATCGCCCTCAGCATCCTTGACATTTATTCCGGTCACGATCTTGTCCAGTTCCTCATCCGTTATATCGCAGCCGATATACACAGTCAGAATAACGGACTCTTCTTTTATCGGAACGTACAGCACTCTATCAAATCCCCAATCAACTCCTCCCCTCTCAAACAACAGGTACTCATAACTTCCCGCCTGTCTGACTGTGGCATCCTCGATGCTTCGGTTTATCACAGTATTCGACTGTCCATTCCACTGGGTTGCCGCTATGGATATTCCCATATATCCTTTCCTGTCCGGGCTGTCATACTTACATTCCTCGACCTGAACCACGCCTTCCGGCAGATAATCAAGAGTGATCTCCACGTATCTTTTGCCAGAATTTATCATGTATGAATTACCATCGCTTCCTTTCATTATGCTCTGTGTTCCATTTTCTTCCTCCTCCGCCATTCTCTTTTTCATCGCGTCCAGAGTCTCCGTGCTCTCGGTGTCATCTGCAGCTGTGGCAACACCATCGTCATTGAGCTCTATCGTTCCACTTGCATAATCACCATTCTTCTCGATCGTAAATCTATACACGCTGACCGCAGCATGGATCGATACCGGTATAAGGATCACACCACACAGCAGCAGTGCTGCAACCTTGATAAATCTCTCCATTCCTCCATGTCTTTTCCCGAGGCCTGTCGGTCTGCCGGACTCCTCCATATCTCTCATTCCGGCGAGCAGACTTTCCTTTTTAGCTTTGTATTCTGCCGAAAATTCATGTTCAGACAGCTTGTCTATATTAACCGTATTGTCCGTGTTATCAACATTCTCCATATTCCTATTCTCCATCCAGCATCATCTCCTTCATCAGCAGTTTTCGCGCTCTCTTTACCGCCCGCTCATATTTCTTCCGGACCGCAGCCTCTGTCAGCCGCATCAGATCAGCTGTCTCTCTTACACTGAGCTGCCGCACTATCCTTAGCTGGAGCACTAGGGCATCATCATCAGATAATCTTCCAAGTATGCCTGTTATCAACTGTCTGTTCTCCACCTCATCAGCCATATTGCTCTTCACCGATGGATCGGCATGACTCCACAGGATGTTGTCTGCAAGTTCCGTGGAATCGTCATCCCCCTGCAGACTGCACACAGCCTCTTTATCTCTTTTATTTTTCCTGTACATATCAACAGCGATATTTCTTGCAATCTTGGTTATGTACGCCGACCTCTTCTCCTCCGGCATCCTTTTTATCATATTCCTGTATCTTATGACTTTCAGAAATGTCTCCTGTACAGCCTCCTCCGCCTGCCATATATCTCCCAATACGGCATACGACAGCCTGTATAACTTCTGTTCGTACTTGTCATAATATTCTGCTATCAATTCGCTGTCTTTCTTATCATTATGCATAATTTCCCTATCCTTTTTCATGTGCTCCCCGCCATGAACACCCCTAGATATTCTGTCTTTTTTGAACGTTCACTATATATAACGATTACATTATCATAAATGTGACACTTTTTCATAAAAAAAGAGGTTAAAGATTTCTCTTTAACCTCTTTTATGGGAAATATCACTATCTTCAGGCTTTATGCCTGTTCCGAATCCAAGTCTTCTTTATTCCCTGTATCCTCTTTATCCTTTTCTTCAGCTTCAGCCTCGGCTTCTAACAGTTTCGCAGCAGCTTCAGCCTCCTCCTTTGCCTTCTTCGCCTCTTCCTCGGCTTTTCGGGCGGTTTCCTCCAGTTTCTTCTCGTTGAGTCTGAATATCTTCCTCATCGTCGTACTGGTTCCGTATGCAATCGCACCAAATATGAATAAAACCCACAGGTACCATATATTCACAAATATAATAGGGTATCTCACGCATATAAATATAGGTGCAAACCATGCGATAAATACTTTTAACCATGATCCCTTATATGTGATAGCCAAAGCCAGTGAGTTTCTCACCGTGGTTCCCAGCTTATTGTTGTATCTGGCTATCAACGGGAACAAAAACGGAACAATAAGTCCCATAAATATAAGTTCTGTCACAAGAATTCCTGTGTAGAATGTAGATATGAATCCCGTCACTCTCTTGACAAGCAGGAATTCAAAATACATTACAAATATCGCAAGCAGAATAAAGAAATACGCTATGGTCGACTGTTTAAAGTTTCTCTTAAACTCATGGATAAATCCGGCGACAACCGTCTCTTCCTCATCCTCCTGCAGTCTTATACACATAGCATAAAGAGCTGACAGCGATGCTCCCACTGTAAATATAGGTATACAGCCAACTACAAAGCACACATTAAGTGCAAATATAGTTCCAAACGCATCCATTGCCCGTCTCAGAAGTGGTTCTTTCTCTTTTCCCCTGTCATTCTCTCTGCTCTCTTCCCTGTTGTTTGATATCTCGCTCATTCAAAATGTCCTCTTCGCTTATTGTTTCGTAAAAAAAAATAATATAATGCGGGTATCGATCGACCCAAGAGTCATCGATACCTACATTATATTTAATTGATTACAATATATATTACTCCTTTACACCACCAAGTGCAACACCTGCAATAATATATTTAGAAAGGAAGAAGTACATTACGAGGATTGGAATAACAGTTGTGAAAAGTCCACAATAGATCTGACCCCAATCTCTTGACTTATCATTTGCCTTTAACGCCTGAACGTACATTGGCATTGTCTGCTTCTTTCTCTCTGTAGCAAGTATGATAGAAGGTGTATACAGGTTATTCCATGATGCAACGAATCCGAAGATTGCCTGAGTTGCCATAGCTGGCTTCAGAAGAGGAAGTACGATCGAGTTGAACGTATGAATTTCTCCTGATCCATCAATTCTGGCAGCCTCTACGATCTCTACTGAGAGGCCAGTCTCCATGTACTGCTTCATAAAGTAAACAGTTGTTGGTGCTGCGATCGCTGGAATGATCATTGCAAGATATGAACCATAAATATGTGTGAGGTTACATATCTTGATGAAACCTACGATAGATACCTGCTGAGGAATCATCATGATAGCATATATGAAGCCCCATGCAAAATTCTTTGCCTTGAAATTGTAAACTGTAACTGCGTAAGCTGTCAGAGAACCGAAGTAGATCTGAAGAGCTGTTGCAGGTACTGTGATAATTAACGAATTGAGCATAGCCTGAAGTACGTTTACTCCACTCGTCTTCGCACCACCCTCTAAAAGTCCCTTGAAGTTAGTGATGAACTGTGAGCCAGGAACAAGCTTTATTCCTGTAAGAATATCACTGGACTTAAGTGTTGAGTTAATTAACAAAATATAAAACGGTATGATTGACAGGAAACAAAGTATGATACAGATGACATATCTTAAAACCCTCGTTCCCGTTGCTTTTGATTCTGTCTGATCCAACTTTGTTCACCTACTTTCCTTGTTTTTCTGTTTTCTCTGATGTCAGCTTGTAGAACAGTAAGCTTATAATCAATGTGAATGCGAAAAGCATTACTGAGTAAGCTGCAGCTTTACCATAATCCTGTGTAGGACCTGCACTTACGTACTTCTTGATAAGCATAACTACTGTTGTTGTAGAATTGACATCCGATCCACCTACTCTTACAACCGGGTTACCTTCGTTGAAGAGCTGTGGAATATCGTACATCTGCAGACCACCGATAGCTGATGTTACAAGTGTATACTGTAAGATCGGCTTGAGCAGTGGAAGTGTTATCTTAAAGAACTGCTGCTTTGATGTAGCACCATCAACACTGGCTGCCTCGTAAAGTGATGGATTGATACCGAGAATACCTGCACAAAGGACGATCATTGTATTACCATACCACATCCAGAACTGGATAAAAGCAATGATTATAAGTGATGCCCAGCCGTGATTCAGGATACCACCCTCATCACACCATCCCCAACTTCTGAACAGGCTCGTGATAGGTCCCTGAACCTCGAACATACCGTAGAAGAGAACGGCGATTGTAGCTGCTGTAATGATGTTAGGCATGTACATGATTACCTTGAATACACCCTGACCCTTTATCTTAACCTTGATGTCTGTGAACCAGGCAGCAAGAACAAGTGCGAGAAGGATCTGAGGTACGAAGTTTACCAACCACAGAACAACTGTTATAGCAAGTGCCTGCCAGAACTCACTTCCGGTCTTTGCAAACACATAATTGGTAAAGTTACCGAGTCCTACGCTTGTTGTCACATATCTACCATTCTTAGCTGAGTAGATAAATGAGTTGTAGAACGTATAGATAAGTGGATACAGCTGAAAGATAAGGAAAACAAGGAAGAACGGAATGAGGAACATCAAACCATACTTGCCGTATTCAACTGTCTTGTTCTTTTTCATAGTGTGATACGCCCCCTTAAAATATTGGTCTATAGTACACACGCACCAGCAACTTTCATTACTGATGCGTGCATTTTGTTACTTTATAGTTTTATCCTTTATTTTAGGGATAGATTACTTTGAGATACCAAGCTCTGAAGCACACTTGTCCTCGATGTACTTAACAGCATCATCAACTGATGTGTATGTATTTGAGTTGTAAGCTGTAGCTGCCTCGTCGATGAATGCCTTGATTGAAGCATCCTGGTATGTTGTGTTGCTGAGGTTGATTCCCTCTGCTGATGCTGCCCATACCTCGATTGGGTTCTGTCCGCCAAGGAATTTCTGAGCTGCATTTTCGCTTGAAA
This sequence comes from Coprococcus sp. RTP21428st1_C9_RTP21428_210409, assembly GCF_040227395.1. NCBI lineage: Bacteria > Bacillati > Bacillota > Clostridia > Lachnospirales > Lachnospiraceae > Coprococcus > Coprococcus sp. RTP21428st1_C9_RTP21428_210409. Next base: position 17,594 of record NZ_JBEHVV010000034.1, on the reverse strand, counting down.
GCTCACCATTGATAAGTCTCTCGTTAGCTGCCTTGTTGTTTACACAGTCACCTGTCTTGTTTGTGATATCAACACCAACATCTGGATCACATGTTAACTCGTAAAGAAGGAATGCACAAAGCTCTGGGTTTGGTGTATCCTTACCAACCATTACGTATGTACCGCCCCAGTGGTATGATGTAGGGCCTGTAACAGCTCCCCAGTTACCATCTACAGCGCCGTTACCCTGCATTGAACCGATGAACCAAGGACATCCGAAGTAGCAGAATACCTTTGAATCATTTGCCATATCAGCAGCCCATGATGAATCCCAAAGGGCTGTGTTGTTTGAATATCCACCATCATAGATCTTCTTACCTGTCTCAAGGTACTCTGTAACTGCACCGTCAAGTGTAAGCTTCTCTGATGAACCGTCATCTGTTACCCAAGGCTGTGACTGAGTATCCCAGATAGCGTACTTAACATCTGAAGGACCAGATACGATCTTGTATCCAGCATTCTTTAACTTGTCTGCTGTCTCGAAGAACTTGTCCCAATCAGCAAGAGCTGCCTGAACTGTCTCAGGATCATCTGATCCAAGAACTTCCTTAGCAATGTCTCTTCTGTAGAATACAGAACCTGCTGTAGCCTGCCATGTAACAGCCTTAAGCTCGCCGTTGTATGTGCCATACTGCTTAGCGAAGTCATATGAGTTAGCCATAACATCATCTGTGAAACCAAGATCTGTAAGGTTAGCTGTCTTTGTGTCATCCTCTGACCAGTACTTAGCTACATCGTTATCAGCAGGGATAAGTGAAGGATACTTATCTCCACTTGTAAGAGCTGTATCAATAGCTGTCTTGTACTCATCTGTTGTTCCACCAACACCAAGTGTTACGAACTCAACATAGTCCTTGTACTCTGGGAACTTGTCAAGAACGACCTTCATCTTCTTTGAGAAATCCTCATCCCATGAGTAAGCGTAGATCTTCTTGCTGTCATCCCAGCCATCTGTGCTAGGTGCTGCAATTGCTCCTGTTGCTGAAGCATCTGCCTCTGTTGCCTCTGTAGCATCATCTGATGCTGCCTCTGTTGCCTCTGTCTTAGCCTCTGTTGATGCCTCTGTTGTAGCATCATCATTTCCGCCACATGCAACGAGTGATAATCCCATTGCCATAGCTAATGAAAGTGCTAACGCCTTTTTGATTTTTCTCACAAAAAAACCCTCCTTTTAAATATGTGTGCTATTCCAATGCTATGCTCTAAAATCACCTTATCGAGCATATCCGGAATGCCGTGTCATGCTTTTTCATGACCTCTGTTGTGATTTTATTGACAACGTCCTTGTCAACATAGGCTTATTATAGGGCATATTATCTAATTTGGCAACCCCTTTTTTGAGTTTTTTTATCTTTTTTGCACATTCGCCTTTTTTTAAGCTAAAAAAATAACTAATTAAACTTTATCTATAAGGCGTGTATTTTATCATTTTTGTCAAATAGCCTATTTTTCGTACATTCCATGCGCCTTTCCGGCTAATATGGCAACTGTACTTTATATATAGAAAACAGCTTATTTACAGGGTTTTCTTTTAGTCATTATGTATAGTGCATGCAAAACCGATCTGTTTTATTGTGCAATTTTAAATTTTAGACTTTTTTCACTATTGGAGGGGTTCTGTTCTCCTCTTCTATATGTTAGTATACTATTATTAAATATATTTGACGCGGAAGACCGGACGCCCTCCGGCTCTTTTCGTGCAGAGGAGTTTTGAATGAGCAAAAAAGATTATACACAGGAAGAGGTGCTGGAAAGCACACAGAAGGATGCCCCGGATGACATTTTGATCCAGCCAAGGGGTGTCAAGCGTGAGGTGGCCGACGGTTTCTCAGATCCTAGATCTGCAGCGCCCAAAGCGGACCTTGCGACCGAAAACAGTCTTGAGCTTCACGCCATGACGAGATCAGAGCGCCGCAGATACAGACGGGCGCAAAAAAAGGCTGAGACAGCGGACATGACACGCTCACAGCGTTTTCATTATTTTATAGACTGCAACAAATGGAAGATCATAGGAATACTGATGATCGTAGTGTCACTGGCCTGGATCTCACTGGCGGTATATTCCAATACCCGGCCGACGGTATTTGCATATGCGGTGGTCAACAGTCCTGATCCATGGAGCGTGGACACATCCGTTATAGACGACTATAAGAGCTACTATAATTATAAGGACTCGGACAAGATCAAATATATGCAGAACCTGCATTACGATCCGACTACATTTGACGCTGACTACGATGCAAATGGAACGGAATACTCTTCCTTCCCGCTGCTGTGCGAGGACAATGTATATGATGTGCTGATATCCGACAAGGCCGGAGTTGAGTGCTGCAGTTGGATAAATCTGATACATCCGCTTGATACATATGACGGCACTCTCAAAACTCTCTTCGAGGGAGAGCTCAAGGATCGTGTAGTAACGGCGCAGGATTCCGCAAATCATACTTCCGCATACGCAATAGACATCAGCGGAACGGATTTTGCCAACCGCATGAACCTGGGATACAACGATGTGTATCTCTCATTCCCGGGCAACAGCGAGGAGAATGTTGACCACATTATCAAGCTGTTGAATTACATTTTTGATCTGGGTATAGAATAAGAAAAAATGGCTGTGACATATTGTTGTGTCACAGCCATTTTTTCTGTCATGATCTGTATTCAGGTGATCATATATCAATATATCAGTCCTCTGAATCCATGTTCATGACCTGTCTCTTTCTGGCAAGCTCGTCATTTGCAAGATACTCATCGTATGTTGTCTGCTTGTCTATGAGACCTGTATTTGTAATCTCTATGATTCTGTTTGCAGTTGTCTGTACAAACTGGTGATCCTGTGAGGAGAACAGTACTACACCAGGGAACTTGATAAGTCCGTTATTGAGTGCCGTGATGGACTCCATATCGAGGTGGTTTGTAGGCTCATCGAGGATCAGGGTGTTTGAACCCATGATCATCAGCTTGGACAGAAGACATCTTACCTTCTCTCCTCCAGAGAGGACCTTGACCTTCTTAACTCCATCCTCACCTGCAAAGAGCATTCTTCCGAGGAAGCCTCTTACATATGTGGCATCCTTCTCGTCTGAATACTGTGTCAGCCAGTCAACTATCACGAGGTCGTTGTCGAACTCCTTGGTGTTGTCCTTAGGGAAATATCCCTGTGAGGTAGTAACTCCCCACTTATAGCTTCCCTCGTCCGGTTCCTCCTCGCCTGCAAGTATCTTGAAGAGCATGGTGGTTGACTTGGTGTTCGGTCCGACAAATGCTATCTTGTCGTCATGACCAACCGTGAACGAGATATCATCCAGAAGCTTTTCTCCGTCAACCGTCTTGGAGATATGTGATACGGTAAGCACCTCGTTACCGATGTCTCTCTTTGGTCTGAAATCAATGTATGGATATTTTCTGCTTGATGGCTTGATGTCATCCAGCTCGATCTTCTCAAGGGCACGCTTACGGGATGTAGCCTGCTTGGACTTGGAAGCATTTGCTGAGAATCTCTGAATGAACTCCTGGAGCTCTTTGATCTTCTCTTCCTTCTTCTTGTTGGCTTCCTTCATCTGCTTGATCATAAGCTGACTTGACTCGTACCAGAAGTCATAGTTACCTGCGTAAAGCTGGATCTTGCTGTAATCTATATCTGCTATATGGGTACATACCTTGTTCAGGAAATATCTGTCATGCGATACAACGATAACCGTGTTCTCAAAGTTGATGAGAAATTCCTCAAGCCATGCGATGGCATCCATATCAAGGTGGTTTGTAGGCTCATCCAGAAGAAGTACATCCGGATTGCCAAAAAGGGCCTGGGCAAGAAGCACCTTGACCTTGAGTCCACCATCCAGATCCTTCATCAGGCTGTAGTGATACTCTGTGCCTACTCCAAGTCCGTTCAGGAGTGTGGAAGCATCTGACTCTGCCTCCCAGCCGTTCATCTCAGCAAATTCAGCCTCAAGCTCTGCAGCCTTGACTCCATCCTCGTCTGAGAAGTCCTCCTTCATATATATAGCATCTTTTTCCTTCATTATCTCATACAGACGCTTGTTACCCATGATTACTGTGTCAAGCACCTGGTACTCATCGTATTTGTAGTGATCCTGCTGGAGAACTGAAAGTCTCTCTCCATCATTCATGGTCACATCACCCTTTGACGGCTCTATCTCTCCTGACAGGATCTTCAGGAAAGTTGACTTGCCGGCACCATTTGCACCGATCAGTCCATAACAGTTACCCTCTGTAAATTTGATATTTACATCCTCAAATAAAGCCTTCTTACCAAATCTCAATGTTACGTTATTCGCACTAATCATCGACGTATATACCTTTCACTATTTACTCTGTCTGCACACGCAAACGTCTCCATTTTCAGTGATTAAGTATATCAATACATGTCAGATGTGTCAACTTTACTTTATGTACAGAGCGGCGCTTTTCCTGCCCCGCTCCACTCTTCCATTCTGATATCCTTTACCAGAAATTTCTGGCTGCCAGCTAGAGATTCTTGACTATAGGATCATACAGATCAAGCTCACAGTACTCTGTGTCTGTAAAATGATCGCAGTTAAGACAACTCTTACCCGTCACATCGTTTGAAAGGCCCTTACAAGAACACTTCTTCTCATACGCACTGCATCTCTCTGCAACTTCTTTGTAGGTTTCTGTTGAACTTCTCATGATGTTCTCTCCTTTTTGCTATGCATTTTTCTGCTGCCTTATTATTGTGTGTCTTTTTCTGCTTTTTATTCCACATTTCATTCTTCGCTGATTCTTTGCCACATCAAGGTACGGATTCTTGACAATATGCTATATATTAAGTACAATCAGAATTAAAAATTTTTTAAATGATTGGAGATGAAATCTTGGACGCAGGTTCCATAATAAACATTATCATTCTGGTGGTGCTGATCGCACTGTCCGCATTCTTTTCTTCAGCTGAAACAGCACTCACAACGGTGAGTAAATTCTCGCTCAGGTCTCTTGCAGACAACGGCAACAAGCGGGCCTCACGGGTTCTCAAGGTCACAGAGAATTCAAGCAAGCTGATAAGCACTATTCTTATAGGAAATAACATTGTCAACATATCAGCATCTTCTCTCACGACCACATTCGTAACAAAGGCATTTGGAAGCTCTGCTGTCGGTATTGCAACCGGAGCCCTGACACTGATCGTTCTCCTCTTCGGAGAAATCACACCAAAGACCCTGGCTCAGCGTTATAACCTGAAGATATCGCTGTTATACATTGACATAATCCAGTTCCTTATGATAGTGCTCACGCCTGTGATATTCATAGTGAACAAGATCGCTGATTTTATATTCTGGATCATAAGGCTCGACAAGGACGGCGGCAACCAGAAGATGACCGAGGATGAACTCATAAGCATGGTGAATGTCAGTGAGGAGGAAGGCGTCATCGAGGACAAAGAAAAGGAAATGATAACCAATGTGGTGGACTTCGGAGATTCCATTGCAAGGGATGTCATGATCCCAAGAGCAGATATGACCATCGCCTCTGTTGATATGGCTTATGATGATCTGCTGAAGCTCTACATGGAAGTACCGTATACGAGAATTCCTGTATATGAGGACTCCAGAGATAACGTGATCGGTATCCTTCATGTTAAGGATCTCTTCTTCTACAAGGCAACCCATGATATCAATAATTTCAGCGTTCGTAACATCATGAGAAAGCCACTGTATGTATATGAATATCAGAAGACCAATGATCTTCTGCACTCCATGAAGTCGGATTCCAATACCATGGCCATCGTGCTCGATGAGTACGGAATCTGCATAGGACTTATTACCATCGAGGATCTCATTGAGGAAATCATCGGAGACATCAAGGATGAGTACGACACGGAGGAACACAACAACATCATCAAGGTTGACGACACCCACTACAACGTCGATGGCTCCATCAAGCTGGATGATCTGAATGATGCACTGAATCTAAAGATAGAATCAGAGGACTACGACTCCCTCGGCGGTTACATAACCGAGCTGCTGGATCACATTCCAGCCAAGGGCGAGTCCGTCACCGACATCTCATGCATCTACAAGGTACTTGAGATGGACAAAAAGCGAGTCGCCAGAGTGCTTATCACGCTGGCTCCGCAGGAGCCAGGCGACGCCGACGGCGAGTAAGCCAGCGCCGGGTGGCGGGGTTATGCGCAAACAGACATTTTCGTTGAAAAAGATACAATTTTGTGATATTTCTCGAAGGAATTTACGAAAAGCACACAGGCTTGCGAAAGCTTGTGTGCTTTTCTCTTTTTTCGGCTCAAAAAGATACAATCGTCAAGCTTGCAGCCAGCTAGCATCCTGAGCATTCTCTTTCCCCTTGATTTTTTAACAAATTAATACGTTTTATAGTAAAACAACCTTGTAATGTAGTTTTGAATACTATATAATATGTCGTGTTGATTCAAAATCAACTGTTTATATGCGGTATTACACACTGCATAAACAACACATACTGCACAAAACAGCACATGCTACGTAAACAATGCATACTGCATACACAGCACGTACAACTGTTGGAATATGTCAATTTGTGAACGGTATTTATGAACAGCATTTTCGCACAGCAGTTCCTGTGCGTGCTCCAACTAATATAAGAGGTGTCTACATGGATAAAAAGACAAATATTAAAGACATAATATCAATGGCCGGTGGCCTTGATTATATAAACCCTAAAGATATTCCTTCCATTGACCTGTACATGGATCAGTTGACCACCTTCATGGAGGATCAGCTTGGAAAGAACAGGCGCAATGACGAGGACAAGGTGATGACCAAGACCATGATCAACAACTACACGAAGAACAATCTTCTGCCATCGCCTAACAAGAAGAGATATTCTAAGCAGCACCTTATACTGCTCATTTATATATACTACCTGAAGAACATGCTCAGCATCAACGATATACAGACTCTGCTTGAGCCTCTTATAGATGGTTATTTTGATTCCAACAAGGACGGAAAGGATATTTCTGATATATACGCCCACTTGTATGAGCATCTATCCCAGCATTACGGTGACATCATCAAGGATATCGTGAGAACAGCCAACAAGGCTGATGCCATGTACGATCCTGAGAAGGACTCCTATCTCCACGATCTCAGCATGATCTCACTTCTCTCAGTTGATATATATGCCAAGAAGAAATATGTAGAGCATCTGGTAGACAAGCTCAGACAGGAATCTGAGGAAGATGCCAAGGCGAAGGCTAAAGCCCAGGCACAGAAAGCCAGAGAGCAGGCAGCAGCCAAAGCCGCAAAGGCTAAGCAGCCACAGGCAAACGCCGCAGCCGAGGGCAAGAAAAAATAGTCAGCTTACGCACAACCAACAAGTATTGCGACCAGATTCCACAGGACTCCAGCCTGTAACACAAATAAAACCCCTGAACGATAAAATGTAATCGTTCAGGGGTTTTGTCTGACTACTTGTCGGTTTTCTCGTTGCTCTGCTTGTCATTCTGCTGGAAGCTCTTCATTCTTGAAAATACAAGCTCATATCCGTCCTTGCCATAATTCAGGGATCTGTTGACCCTGCTTATCGTGGCTGTGGATGCTCCGGTCTTCTCCGCAACCTCCAGATATGTGTTGTCTTCCTTCAGCATCTTGGCCACTGCAAAACGCTGTGCTATAGATAACAGTTCATTCACCGTGCATACATCCTCAAAGAAATTAAAGCACTCCTCTTCTGTCTCCAATGTAAGTATTGCCTCAAACAGATCCTGTACTGCCTCTGTATGTACTGTTTTTCCCATGTCTAAGCTCCTTTTTGACTTTCACGACTTTAGCGTGATAAAGTAATATATACTATATACCACTTTCTTATAATTTGCAATCTTTTTTGATCCAGACTGAAAGGCCTCTTCTGTTGACATAGAACTTGCCACAGCCCTCGTCATCTATCTTGATGTCATACTTGGCATTACCCATGACATCTGCAAAATGTGCTCCCGCAAACTGTCTGCCCACATACATTCTCTTGGTGCCGCCCATTCCATCGGACATGACAACCGCAAGTCCTGAATCCTTGTGCTCCTCGTCGCCCTCTCTGGTCCATCCAACAACCTCGCTGTGATCAAAGTAGTCGTGCTGAGTTCCGTATGCATATTTCTTTCTGAGCTTGAGCAGCTTATTCAGTATCGTCTTCTTCGACTTTACCTTAACCTGTGGTATTCCCGCGTAGTCGCCGATATACAGGCACGGATAGCCCTGCTCTCTGAGCAGTATGACCGCATACGCCAGAGGCTTGAACCAATCCTCAACGTACGATTCCAGAACTCCTCCGACCTGGGATTCGTGGTTATCTACAAATGTAACAGCCTTCTCCGGATTGCTCATCATAAGTGAACCCTTAAGTAGATCTGCCATGTTATACTCTCCATCTGCCACAGATGCATCGTGGAAATTGAAGTGCAATGGCACATCGAACATGGATGCCTCATTGTCTGTGGCCTTGATATAGCCATTCAGATATTCTGTATTCCAGTGCCAGAAATCACCGACAGCAAATATGTCCTTATGTACATATTCCGGAGCCTCATCTACGCCCTTCTTCTTAGCGGCTACAGGGACATCAGATGTCGCTTCAATAAAATCCTTCACAAACCATGCAGGGATAGCCTCTGCCTCCTGGAATCTGAATCCGTCCACATCAGTGGTCTTCTCGTACCACTGAGCCCACGCCATGAGCTCGTCGTACACTTCCTGATTGTAGAAATCAATCTCGCTTCCAATTATATAATCATACTTGGAATATTCCTTGTCCGCCTCGTCATAATCCTTGCCCTCAAGAGCGCACACACGCTTCTTGAATTCTTCCTGCTTCCAGTCTATTCCCGCAAAATGCTTCCAGTTCCACTTGAACTTGGAATACTTTGACTTTCTTCCAGGGAATGTAAACTTTGAAAGTGCTCCCACAGTCTTCTTATTGCCGATCATCTGTGGAATATCTTTGGTGTTGAAATCGGCTGCTGTAACCTTCTCTATCCTGTCAGCGCCGAGCTTCTGTCTGACCGCAATGTCCGCATAGACATTTATCCCCTGATCCTTCATAGCCTTTATAGCAGCTATATACTCATCCTTAGTTCCATATCTGGTTCCAACTGAACCCTTCTGGTCAAACTCTCCCAGATCATACAGATCGTACGGAGCATACCCCATATCTTCTTTGCCCTGTGCTCCCTTTGTAGCAGGCGGAAACCATACAGCCGTAGCCCCCATCTTCTTCAGAACCGCAGCGTCCTCTGCTGCCTTTTTCCATAAATCCTGGCTGTCGGTCGTATTCGCTGTAAAATACTGTACCAAAAGTCCGTTATCCTTCATCTCAATACCTCCGTTATTGGCTTTTAATCACCCTTATAAGTCATTATATCAAATCTGAATATATGAGTAAAGACCGACAAATAACAAAAAACATGCCCGCAGACTCCCCTTACCGGAGTGCCTGCAGGCATGCCAAAGACACTATGTACTGTAACGTATATATCTCGGATCACACACGCTGATCCATGCATGTATACACCACAGCTTATAGCTGTATTACATATTCTTGATTCTCTCTATAGCTTCAACTGTATTCTCATAAGTTCCGAATGCAGTAAGTCTGAAATATCCCTCACCGCTTGGTCCGAAGCCTGAACCTGGGGTTCCGACTACATTTGCATTCTCAAGCAGATAATCGAAGAAATCCCATGATGACATGTTGTTCGGTGTCTTAAGCCAGATGTATGGCGCATTTACACCGCCTGATACAGTGTAGCCTGCATCCTTGAGTCCCTGTGAGATAACCTTTGCGTTGTTCATGTAGTATGCGATCTGAGCCTTTGTCTGAGCCTTGCCCTCGTCTGAGTACACTGCGTCTCCTGCTGCCTGAACAATGTATGGAGCGCCATTGAACTTTGTTCCATGTCTTCTTGCCCACAGGCTGTGCATTGACACGCCATCTGCGTCCTTCAGATCCTTTGGAACTACAGCATAGCCAAGACGTGTTCCTGTGAATCCTGCGTTCTTAGAAAAGCTCTTGAGCTCGATAGCACATGTCTTTGCGCCCTCGCACTCATATATTGTATGAGGAACATCCTCCTCGCTGATATATGCCTCGTATGCAGCATCGTAGATGATGACTGCTCCGACCTTATTTGCGTAATCTACCCACTCCTGAAGCTGATCCTTCTTGATCGTTGCTCCTGTAGGGTTGTTTGGGAAACACAGATATATGATGTCAGGTGTCTCCTTTGGAAGCTCTGGCGCAAAGTTATTGTCCGCAAGACATGGCATGTAAATTACATCGCTCCACAACTCTGTGTTCTTGTCGTATGTTCCTGTTCTTCCTGCCATTACATTTGAATCAACATATACAGGGTATACAGGATCACATACTGCAATCTTGCTGTCTGCTGTAAATATCTCCTGAATATTTGCTGAGTCACTCTTTGCCCCGTCGCTGACAAATATCTCATCAGCAGATATGTCCACGCCTCTGTCAGCATAGTCGTTCTTTGCTATGGTGTTTCTGAGGAACTCATAGCCGAGATCAGGAGCATATCCCTTGAATGTCTCCGCAACTGCCATCTCATCTACAGCCTTGTGAAGGCGCTCTATGATAGCCGGTGCAAGTGGCTGAGTCACATCACCGATACTGAGTCTTATAACCTTCTTGTCAGGGTGTGCCGCGCCGTACTCTCTCTGCTTTCTTCCAACTGTTGAGAAGAGATAACTTCCCGGAAGCTTTAAATAATTTTCATTTGCCTTAAACATATCTTTCCTCCTAATATATATCAGTCCAGCCTTCAAATACTTCCCTTGCCGGTCCTGTCATGTACATAGTTTCATTCTGCCTGTCGTAATCAATATCCAAAGTTCCTCCGAGCAATGAGACCTTTACCGAATCTCTCGTCCTGCCGGCAGCTATCCCCGCCGCCACAGCCGCACACGCGCCTGTACCGCACGCAAATGTCTCGCCGGAGCCGCGCTCCCACACTCGCATCCTCATATGATCTTCGTCAACGATCTGGACAAATTCTACATTTGTCCTGTTCGGGAACATGGGATGCACTTCCATCTCAGGCCCCAGAGTCTCCATCTGGCAGACATATATATCATCCACCCACACAACCGCATGGGGATTGCCCATGGATACCCGGACAAAATCCACGGTTTCATCAGGCAGAACAGCCATCTCGACAGCCGCACCTATATCCGGTCTGCCCATATCCACACATACCGCAACCACTCTTCCATCCTGCAGAATACATCTGAGCCGTTTTATACCCGCCTGTGTCTCCACAGTAAATTCCGTCTTCTCCGTCATTCCATGGTCGTATACATACTTGCCAAGGCATCTTATGCCATTTCCACACATCTCTGCCCTGCTGCCATCCGCATTGTATATATCCATATTAAAATCAGCCCTGGCCGAAGGTCCTATAAGTATCAGTCCGTCGCCCCCAATGCCCCTGTGCCTGTCACTGACAAGCCTGGCTAAGATCTCCGGATCATATACCTTTTCTCTGAAGCAGTTCACGTACACGTAGTCATTTCCAAGTCCTTCCATCTTCGTGAATCGCAATAGAAAGCCTCCCTCTTGATCTGTTTTAAAAACAATCTGAATTATCCAGTATCATATATGCCATCTCGACTATATTTATACCGTTATCCATGCTCTTCTTTTGCAGATATCTGTGAGCGCCCTGTTCATCATACTCAAAGTCGTGCATAAGCTTGAGTTTTGCCGCCTTGATGACCTTCTTCTCTTCCTCGGTCCTCTCCTTTGGCCTGGACTTTCTCTTTTTTCTCTCCCACAGAAGATTCTCTATGGTGAGACTTACGGTATTCACAAAGTCCATGGACTTTATCGGCATAGACAGACATACCACGCCGCTATCCCGGACTTCCTCATAATTCTTCTTGCTGCTGAGCACGATCATGTCAAAATATTTCGGAATATAATTCTCAAGATCTGAATACATCATATCCAGGAATTTATATCCACATATTATGACTCCATCGTCACACGCATCCGCAGCCTGCGCCGCCTGGGCTCCGGTTGTACACACCTTTGTAACACTTATACCATTGCGAATGAGCAGGTTTTTTATACTCTTTGCTTCCTCTATTTTCGGAAAAACTATTATAACATTTACCAAATCAAAGCCCTCTCAATCGTGTATGTATAGCTATTATCAAATATATAGGTAAGCAGACCTTTCGCTCCGCTTACCTATACTACTCATCATTTTATATTGTTCGTGTATAAGATCAGATTTTGTACAGATAGTTTGAGATCTCCCAGTCTGTAACCTGTCTTGTGTACTCATTCCACTCATCCATCTTGGCACTTGTATACCTCTCGAAGATGTGTGAACCAACTGCCTCCTTCATGAAGTCGCTCTCGCTCATGGCAAGAGTTGCCTCTCTGAGGTTTGCAGGAAGGCTGTGGATATGACGTGTCTTCTTCTCCTCTGCAGTGAGGTTGAATATATTTGTATCTACACTTGGTGGAACTGGAAGCTGACGCTTGATTCCGTCAAGTCCTGCTCTAAGGCATACTGCCATGGCAAGGTATGGGTTAGCTGTTGGATCCGGACATCTGAGCTCAACTCTTGTTCCTGCACCACGTGCACTTGGAATTCTGATAAGTGGACTTCTGTTCTTTGCTGACCATGCGATGTAAATAGGAGCCTCATAGCCTGGAACAAGTCTCTTGTATGAATTTACAAGTGGGTTGGTGATGGCTGTCATCTCCTTCATATGCTCCATGATTCCGGCGATGAACCAGTAAGCCTCCTGGCTAAGTCCGAGCTTATCGTTCTCATCTGCAAATATGTTCTTGCCATCCTTCTGGAGCGACATGTTCATATGCATACCTGAACCGCATACGCCATACTTTGGCTTTGGCATGAATGTTGCGCAGAGACCATGTCTCTTGGCAATAGTCTTTACAACCAGTTTGAATGTCTCGATGTTGTCGGCGGTTCTCAAAGCCTCACCGTACTTGAAATCTATCTCATGCTGTGCAGGAGCTACCTCATGGTGTGATGCCTCGATCTCAAATCCCATCTGCTCAAGAGTAAGAACCATATCTCTTCTCGCATTCTCACCGAAATCCAGTGGTCCGAGATCAAAATAGCTTGCTCTCTCGTATGTGTTAGTTGTAGGCATTCCGTTCTCATCTGTCTGGAAGAGGAAGAACTCACACTCAGGACCTACATTCATAGTGTAACCCATCTCTTTTGCCTCAGCCAGAGCTCTCTTAAGTACATATCTTGGATCGCCCTCAAATGGTGTTCCATCAGGCTTATATACATCACATATAAGTCTTGCAACCTTTCCCTGCTGTGGTCTCCAAGGGAATGTCTCATATGTATCATAATCAGGATACAGATACATATCTGACTCCTCAATTCTCGCAAAGCCCTCTATAGAAGAACCGTCGAACATGATCTTGTTGTCAAGTGCCTTCTCTATCTGGCTTGAGGTTATCGCTACGTTCTTAAGGTCACCAAAAATATCTGTGAACTGAAGTCTTATAAACTCAACATCATCTTCTTTGACCTTTTTCAGTATGTCTTCCTTTGTGTATTTTCCCATCGTTATACTCCTTTTCTACACATTGTTTGATCCTCTGCATGTAAATCCCTATGAGTTTTTCTCATAGCTAGAGTTATAATAAACTTTGACAGAACTTTTGTCAACACAGATGAACGGTTGAGCAAATGTATATTCTGTCATAATTCTCTATCGAAGATCTCTCTTCCTGAATGTCAACCACGTTGCCACTATCATCACCGCGCCATACGCAGCGGCCACTGCCAGGGATATTCCCGCGTGACTCCAGTCTATATCGACCTGGCTCATCTCCCTCACAGAGCTGAACGGCATATAGCCCAGTATTTTCTCCAGAACATCCGACTGGAACAGCACAGGCATGATCTGCACGCCGAGATCCACCAGGAAAAACAGCAGCAGATTCACGGATACGGACGCTGCCTTGGACGTCAGCGCAAATGCAAGGAATACGCATGTCATATATAACATCGTAAGCACAAAGCCCTCGCACGCTATCGATCTCAGCATATATCCCGCCACATTCAGGGTAAATGCCTTTCCAAAGCCTCCACAAATGCATCCTCCTATGGTATATACAAGTATGTCCTCAAGAGAGAGTATCCATATCGCCACTATATATACTATGATCTTCGAAAACATTATATGTGCCCTGCTGTGTCCCTGGGCTATCGCACACTGGATATCCCTGGACTTGTAATCGCTGGTGATGAGCGACGCCGCAATAAATCCAAACAGCATGCCGGACACCGAGCTTCCAGAAAACGAGCCCAGCAGATACTGGAACTGAAAATCCCCCGTGAGTTCTATTCCGAGAATATCTCCAACCAATCCCACCGAGATCAGATATATTATATCCTGGACAAAGAAAACTATCAGGCACACCCTGAAGCCCAGGCTCTTATACAGCTTATAAAATTCAGCCGACAACAGTTCACGCATAATGAGCACCCCCTATCCTGTGAATAAAGTAGTTCTCAAGGCTCTCCTCCTCGAGATGGTACTCACTGACAAACACCCTCTCATTGTAGAGAACCCATGCCAGCTCGTCTGAGTTTACCGGCTGGTCCACGATTATCTCATCGCCATTCACATACACATTCACTATATTGTATCTCATAGCAAGTATATCAAGAACCTTCTTCACATCATTGGTGCGCAATCTCAGTCTCCTGTGGCACTTCGCGTCAAGCTGCGCTGCAGAGAGGCAGTCTATGATCTGTCCTCTGTCTATCATTATGTAGTCCGTTGCCAGCTCGTGAAGCTCTGTGAGTATATGGCTGGATATAAGTATCGTCACACCAAATCTCTGATTTATCTGCTTGAGAAGATTTCTTATCTCAACTATTCCAACCGGATCAAGTCCGTTTATCGGCTCATCCAATAGCAGGAGATCCGGACCTGACAGCATGGCACAGCCAATCGCCAGCCTCTGCTTCATTCCCATCGAATAATTCCTAAACTTCTTCTTGCCAACGCCCTGCAATCCAACATTTGCTATGGTCTGCTCGATGAGCTTGTCGTTCTTTATCCCCCTCAGCTTCATATTAAGCTTTATGTTGTCTCCAGCATTATAATTGTCGTGCAGTCCGGCATGTTCGCACACCGTTCCTATCCTCTTTCTGGCATTCACCAGCCCCTTGCTGTCACTGGCGCCAAATAATTCTATCTCTCCCTCGTCAGGAAACAACAGACCATTGATATGATTGATCAGGGTAGTCTTTCCTGCCCCGTTCTGTCCTATAAAGCCATATATCTTCCCCCTTTCAAGAGATATATTGACATTGGACAAAACAGTATTCTTTCCAAATGTCTTCGTGAGTCCGCTTACTCTCACAACATTCTCTGCCATTTATCCCCCACCTTTCTGTCCTCATAAAATACGCCTACAGGAAATAATATTCTATGAATTTACACAAAAACCCGTCATCCAGCACATAGCTGAACAACGGGTCCTTTATATACTTATCAATGATAAGAATTAATCCTGAACGTATGGTAATATTGCGATCTGTCTAGCTCTCTTAACAGCAATTGTGATTGCTCTCTGATGCTTAGCACATGTTCCTGTGATTCTTCTTGGAAGGATCTTACCTCTCTCTGAGATATACTTTCTGAGTGCGTTTGAATCCTTGTAATCGATCACAGCCTCTTTATTAGCACAATACTCGCAGACTTTCTTTCTTCTACGGATATTTCTTCTCTTCATTGGAGCGTCAGCTCTATCAGTCTTATTGTAAGCCATTGTATTTACCTCCTATTTTACTTGAATGGTAAATCGTCCTCAATACCTTCCGGTATACTCATGAAGCCCTCAGCTCCTGCATTGCCAGGTGCCGGTCTTCCTGCTGGCTGATATCCACCGCCTGATGCCTGTCCGCTTGCAGCCTTGCTCTCAGCAAACTCCTGCTCCTCAACAACAACATCAGTTGTGTACACCTTGTTACCATCCTTATTCGTATAGCTTCCAGTCTGGATTCTACCTGTTATAGCAATCTTCGTTCCCTGCTTCAGGTACTTCTCTGCAAACTCAGCACTCCTGCCAAATGCAACGCAGCCGATGAAGTCTGCACTCTGGTCGCCATTTCTATTGAATCTTCTGTCTACAGCCAATGTGTATCTTGCAATAGCCATCTGGCCATCACCTGTGTTTGACTGTGAATATCTAACTTCCGGGTCTCTTGTGAGACGACCCATCAATATTACCTTGTTCATTATAGAATACCTCCTATTACTCGGCGTCTAATCTAACGCAAAGATATCTAAGAACTGATTCCATAATACGAATGTTAGCCTCAAGCTGAGCTGGAACTCCAGCCTCTGCATCAAACTGAATGAAGTAGTAGTATGCTTCGCCCATCTTCTGAATCTCGTAAGCAAGCTTCTTGAGTCCACACTCGTTAACTTCTGTAATTGTTGCGTTAGCCTTCTCAATATAAGACTTAACCTTATCAACTACAGCTGTTCTGGCTTCCTCATCAATCTTTGCACTAACAACTAAAGTTAATTCATATTTGTTCATTACATTGCACCTCCTTATGGTCTCTGGCCCACAGTCATCTGTGAGCAAGGAAAATATGATTAATACATCACAAGTTCAGATACTATCATATTTTTCCAGCCAATTCAAGCATTTTTTCTATGATCATCCCAAAAATTCTGTAGCATGCTTTCTCGACCACAAAGGGAACATGCTTCTCTGGCATCTGTAGTTCTCTCTCTGCTCCACGCTCACCGCGCTGAAGAATGTTCTCCACATATCTGTGTAATCATCCTCCATATATTCTGCACTGCCCAGCGTCTCCATCTCCTGATCTGTAAGCCGCCTCACATACATATCCGAATCCACCGGATGCACCACGGCGTAACGTCTGCCATCATCCACTATCAGCCAGTATTCTGACGGCATCCTGTCCGCAAAATGACTGGCGACAAGAAGCGCAACATCGTCCTTTGGTTCTATATGACATACATACACCCGCCCCTGGACAACAGTGAATCTGGCTATCTCCCTGAATAGATGTGCCTCGTTGCTCACACTCCGCCCAAGCTCCATGATACGCATCACCTCCGGACTTATGAGCATATGTTCCACCTTTCGGCCCTCGGCAAATGCCAGTATCAGATATCTGTACACAGTGTCCAGTGCATCCTCCTGATGCGACAATAGTGCATTGAATACGTTGCGGTACACCAGCCAGGATACCTTCTTCACAGACCGGGTAAACTTCTGCACCTTGTCCGCATCCGGCTCGACATGTATATAGTCAGCGAACATATCCAGTTGTTCCACAGGCTCCTTCATAAGCATCACATGGTCGTGTCCGACCTGCAGTGCCATACTCCACGCCTCATATATGCATGTAGCCATATCGTCATATCTGTCTCTGCATGTGAAAACCTTCATATTGTCCATAACTTCCACCTTCACGCCTTCATTCCTATATCAAATAAAGTCATCTGTCTATACTG
>NZ_JBEHVV010000033.1:0-29932 GCF_040227395.1 Coprococcus sp. RTP21428st1_C9_RTP21428_210409 | reverse complement strand
TCCACATCGCGTTGGGCTGAGGCGCTCAGAGAGATGTCAGGACGTCTGCAGGAGATGCCTGGTGAGGAGGGTTACCCTGCTTACCTCGGTTCAAGACTTGCACAGTTCTACGAGAGAGCCGGAATGGTCAAGACTCTCGGCAGCGAGGGCAGAACCGGTGCACTGTCGGTTATCGGTGCGGTTTCTCCTCCGGGTGGTGATATTTCCGAGCCGGTTTCACAGGCAACACTTCGAATCGTCAAGGTATTCTGGGGACTGGATTCATCGCTTGCGTACAAGAGACATTTTCCTGCCATCAACTGGCTGACCTCATACTCTCTGTATGTGGACAATATGGGCAAATGGTTCGAGGAAAATGTAAATGAAAAGTTCATGGTCGACAGACAGAAGATGATGACCCTGCTTCAGGAGGAGGCAGAGCTCGATGAGATCGTTAAGATGGTAGGTATGGATGCCCTTTCAGCGGGAGACCGACTGAAGATGGAGGCGGCGAGATCCATCAGAGAGGATTTTCTTCACCAGAACTCATTCCATGATGTGGACACATACACACCGCTTCACAAGCAGTTTCTGATGATGGAGCTCATCATGGCATTTTATGAGGAGTCAGCGCAGGCACTGGCCGGTGGAGCAAGCATAAGAAATATTCTGAACATGCCGATCAGAGAAAAGATCGGACGATTCAAATATGTGCTTCCTGAGAATGTGGATGAAGAGTACGAGAAGATATCCAGGGAGCTTGACAAGGAGCTTCAGGAAGCTATAGAGAAGGAGGACTAAGACTATGCCAAAGGAATATAGAACTATACAGGAAGTTGCGGGTCCTCTGATGCTGGTGCACGGAGTTGAGAATGTAGCTTATGATGAGCTGGGTGAGATTGAGCTGGCGGACGGCGAGATCAGACGATGCAAGGTCCTTGAGATAAATGGCGAGGACGCCCTGGTACAGCTCTTTGAGAATTCGACAGGTATCAACCTTTCAAACAGCAAAGTAAGATTCCTTGGAAGGAGTATGGAGCTCGGCGTATCAGAAGATATGCTTGGCCGTGTATTTGACGGACTTGGAAGACCTATAGATGGCGGCCCTGAGATACTTCCTGATGAGAGAAGAGATATCAATGGTCTGCCGATGAATCCGGCTGCCAGGAACTATCCGTCTGAGTTCATTCAGACAGGTATATCAGCCATAGACGGACTGAACACACTGGTAAGAGGACAGAAGCTGCCGATATTCTCGGCTTCAGGACTTCCGCACAGCCAGCTTGCAGCACAGATAGCAAGACAGGCAAAGGTGCGCGGAACAGATGAGCCATTCGCCGTCGTATTTGCAGCCATGGGTATCACATTTGAGGAGGCAAACTTCTTCACAGAGAGCTTCAAGGAGACTGGTGCCATAGACAGAACAGTCCTCTTTATCAACCTGGCAAATGATCCTGCTGTTGAGCGAATCGCCACACCTAGAATGGCGCTTACCGCCGCTGAGTATCTTGCATTTGAGAAGAACATGCACGTTCTGGTAATCCTCACGGATATCACGAACTATGCGGATGCACTTCGTGAGGTATCAGCCGCAAGAAAAGAGGTTCCGGGACGCCGTGGTTATCCTGGATACATGTACACTGACCTGGCAACTCTGTATGAGAGAGCCGGAAGACAGAAGGGTAAGAATGGAAGTATAACCATGATACCGATCCTGACCATGCCTGAGGATGACAAGACTCATCCTATACCAGACCTTACGGGATATATCACAGAGGGACAGATCATTCTCTCAAGAGAGCTGTACAGAAAGGGAGTCACACCGCCTATCGATGTACTTCTATCACTGTCCAGACTTAAGGATAAGGGAACCGGTGAGGGCAAGACCAGAGGAGATCATGCCAGCACCATGAACCAGTTATTTGCAGCTTATTCAAGAGGAAAGGATGCCAAGGAACTTATGACTATCCTGGGTGAGTCGGCACTTTCGGATATAGATATTATATATGCAAAGTTTGCAGAGGCATTTGAGAAGGAGTATGTATCCCAGGGGTACGGCACCGACAGAAGTATTGAGGAGACACTTGCCATAGGCTGGAAGCTTCTCTCCATTCTTCCTAGAGCCGAGCTGAAACGTATCGACGACAAGTGGCTTGACATGTATTACGGAAAGTAGTGGGTAGGCAATTTTGAAAGATGTAGATTGTGTTCGTCCCCCATTGCGGCATATATTGCCAATAGGGGGAGTTTGAGGTCGCCGGTCCTTAGGTGGCGCCTCAAGCGGCACCTTAGTACCGCTGCAGACCGAAATAAGCGGAAGCGACCCCCGGTTGGCAATATATGCCGCAATGGGGACACAATTAAATGTACGACATTCAAAATTGCCATATACACGTTGTCTTTGTAATACATGTCAAGTAGCTTGAGAATATATTTGGAAGAAAGGAGAAGACAGATGGCTAATGTTGTGGTTAATCCAACCAGAATGGAGCTGACAAGGCTTAAGAAGAAGCTGGTCACGGCATCCAGAGGCCATAAGCTTCTGAAAGATAAAAGAGATGAGCTGATGAGGCAGTTCCTTGACATGGCAAGAGAGAATATGGAACTGAGAAAGAAGGTTGAGGCTGGCATCAAAGCTGCCAACACAGGCTTTGTAATAGCGAAGGCGGGTATGAATGAGCAGACATTGAGTACGGCGCTCATGGCTCCGAAGCAGGAGGTGCGGATCGCCCTTGGCGACAGGAATGTAATGAGTGTTGACATTCCTGTGTACGACTATAAGACGAAAAGCGCAAATTCAAATGACATCTATTCGTATGGATTTGCATTTACATCTGGAGAGCTGGACGATGCAGTGAAGTCCCTTTCGGATATACTTCCTGATATGCTGAGACTTGCGGAGGTGGAGAAGTCCTGCCAGATGCTCGCAGCGGAGATAGAGAAGACCAGAAGGCGTGTAAATGCTCTTGAGCATGTTATCATCCCGGAGACCCGGGAGGGAATAAAGTATATAAGCATGAAGCTTGATGAGAATGAGCGAAGCACCCAGGTCAGACTTATGAAGGTCAAGGACATGATGCTGGAGGAGGCTCATCACTACAAAGAGCATCAGTTCGAGCATGCGCAGTAGACAGAATGATATTTAAACTTATAGGACAAAAGTTTTGATAAAAACCGCCCACACCTCAGATAAATAAAGGGGTGTGGGCGGTTTGATCTTCTTGTGGACGGGAAATGAAAATAATCTGTATTTCCAGTTTGCGGGAAGCAAGACTGTTGCAAGAGTATCAAAGTATGAGATAAGCCAGATAGGCGACAAGGTTTCGTTCGTATTCATGCCACATAAGCTGCACTTCTTTGACAGTACAACCGAAAAAACAATCTAATCAAACAGAAGGAGGTCACAGTATGTATACATGCCAGAAGGCAGATGAATATATAGAAAAGAACAGAGTAGACAGAGCAGACAAGCCGGAGTTCCATCTTACAACTCCGGTGGGCTGGTTAAACGACCCTAATGGATTTTCCATATATGGAGGAAAGGCACATTTGTTTTATCAGTTCCATCCATACAGCACGGAGTGGGGACCTATGCACTGGGGACATTCCACCTCAGATGATTTTATAAGATGGGAGGAGCTTCCAACAGCACTGGCACCTGACTCGGATTATGATGCATTTGGCTGCTTTTCAGGAACTGCAATAGAGAATGACGGGAAGCATGTATTGTTCTATACAGGAGTAGTTGAGGAAAAACTGGCTGGTGGAACTAAGAATGTTATACAAAACCAGTGTATGGCTGTAGGCGATGGAATTAGTTATGAAAAAATATCCAGCAATCCTGTTGTTGATGGGAAGATCATGCCGGAGGAATGCAGCCGTGCTGATTTCAGAGATCCGAAGGTCTGGAAGGATGCGGACGGTAGGTACTATATGCTGGCTGGAAACCGGACATATGATGGAATCCCTCAGGTTGTACTGTTCTCTTCAGATGATATGTACAACTGGAAATTTGAATCAGTATTTGCAAAGGATGAAACAGGCAGATTTGGCGCAGTGTGGGAGTGCCCAGACTATTTTGAGATGGATGGACATAAGGTGCTTATAGTATCCCCACAGGACATGTCAGCAGATGGAGAGTTTCACAATGGAAATAACGTGGTATTCTTCACAGGCGATGTGGATGAAGAGAAACATATTTTCAAGTATGAAAAAGCGGTATCTGTGGACAGTGGATTTGATTTTTATGCACCACAGACTATAAGAACACCTGATGGACGAAGAGCGATGATTGGCTGGATGCAGTCTTGGGACAGCGTAAATACGCTGCCACGTGGACAGAAGTGGGCATGTATGATGTCAGTTCCAAGAGAACTAATGATCTCTGACGGCAAGCTGATTCAGACTCCGGTCAGAGAGCTTTGTGAATACAGGCAGAACAAGCTGGTAGTTAATGATACTTTGCGTGGTGAGAAGACATATGAAGGCATTAACGGCAGAGTTATCGATATGACAGTTGATATAAAGAAAGCTGAATGCGGACATTTTACAATGCACTTGGCAAAGAATGAGATTCATGAAACCAATGTCAGCTATACCACGGGAACACAAATGCTTGAGATAGACAGAACATTTGCGGGATGGATACGTGATACAAACTGTGTGCGCAAGGTCAAAATCAAGAATGGCAATGGACTTTCAAAAATGAGAATAGTGATGGATTGGAATTCCATAGAGATATTTGTAAATGATGGAGAACAAGTGCTGTCTACAGTTATATATACACCGCGCAATGCTCAGGATATTGTATTTGAAACTGACGGATGTGTGGAACTTGAGGTGGAGAAATACGATCTGAACATATAGGTCATATGCTCTGATTGACACAGAGGGTGATCGAATACCAGCTTGCAAAGATTAGAAAAACATCTGATTTTGCAGACTGGTATTTTGTTTATTTATCCAGCAAATATGCTGACTACATGTAAATGCGCAATGTCATAAATTTAAGCGTATTGAAAAAAAGTTAAGCTCTGTTATTCAATGCAGTTATGTTATACTTATAGTGAAAACACTGCTGAAAAGTGTGGTAGTGCATAAGTGCGGGGGCCTAAAAACGACTACTGTACTTATTAGGACTAAAACATCAGTAAATGTTGGGAAAACAAAGGAGAAATTGCATGAAAGTTCATAATTATAAAATAAAAAATAACTTTGAGCAGGCAGAGGGTGCAACTTGTGAAACGTGCAGAAAAATAACATTGAACGGAATAGGTCTGCTTTCCGGAGCACAGCTTAAGTATATAGCGTTCATTTCAATGCTCATAGATCATACGAATAAGACATTGCTGTATCCGTATCTGGATGGTGGAATAATATCGGCTGTAAGTGATGTATTTGATGTCCTGGGGCGGATAGCTTTCCCGATATTCATATATATGTTGGTGGAAGGATATTTTCATACGAGAAACAAGTGGAAGTATCTTGGAATGCTGCTTATATTTGGCGTGATATCTGAGATCCCTTATGACATGTTCTCCAGTGGCGTATTCTTTGAATGGAATGCAAATAATATTATGTTTACATTGGCGATGGTGCTGGCAATGATATGGATCATTGATGTGCTGAGGAAAAAAATGGAGAAGCTTCCCAAGGCAGTATGGTTTATAGCAACGATACCGATAGTTGCCATAGTGTGTCTTATATCGATGAATCTTGCGGTTGATTATGACTACCATGCCATACTTATAGGATATTTCCTGTATATATTTCATGAAAAGTCCGCAATTGCAATACCGTTCTGCTACCTGGCGATGTTCAAGGAACCGTGGGCACTGTTGGGGTTTGGACTGACTTTGACATACAATGGCAAGCGCGGCAGGCAGAATAAGCTGGTGAATTACCTGTTCTATCCAGTGCATATGCTGATACTCGGTATTATAAGGATGTGTCTTGGGCTGTGATAGATGAGAAGGAGCACGGAGGCGTTATGGAAATTGACAAAGAGCTGATGACAAAGATATATGACCTCAGGCGCAGGCTTCACAGCATTCCTGAGGCTTCGATGCATGAGATGCAGACTAAGGCGGTGCTCATGTCGTTTCTCAGGGAGAATACTGACCTTGAGATCGTGGATAGAGGTGCTTGGTTTTATGCGGTGCTGAAATCTTCTGATGACAGAATATGGGATGAAGAAAGAACACCGATCGCGTTCAGGGCAGACATGGATGCAGTGTGTGGGCAGGATGGAAAGCCGGGACATTACTGCGGGCATGATGGACATAGCAGTATATTATGTGGGGCTGCGGTCTGGCTGTCCCGTGCAATGGAGAAATGCGAAAATACGCATGTGTGTGATAGAAATAACGATTCCGGGGCAATTTGCCAGAATCAGATAATTAACAGGGATGTCTATTTTATCTTTCAGCCCGGAGAGGAGATCGGTGCCGGGGCAAGGCTGTGCAGAGATCTTATAATTGAAAAGAATATAGGTGAGATTTATGGACTTCATAACATACCGGGATATCCAAGAAATCATGTGCTGACGATAGATGGAACATTTGCATGCGCATCAACGGGGCTTGAGATACATATGATAGGGACAGCCAGCCATGCGGCATATCCTGAGGCGGGAAAGAATCCGGGGCCTGCGCTTGCCAGGCTGCTGCTGGAGATAGAGAAGCTTACGGAGGAGTACAACCGCAGCAGGGGATTTGTCAGGATGACGCTCATCGGAATGGATATTGGAAATGCCAATTATGGTGTGGCTGCATCAGAAGGAACGCTGCGTATGACGGTGAGGGCTGAGAGAGAAAAGGTATTTGCCGGGTATGTGGATGAGATAAAGCAGATTGCACAAAATACTGCGGACGATGGGGGCTTCACCCTTGATATACAGGAGATAGAGCGGTTCCCGGCAACGGAAAATCATGCTGTGAATGTGGACAAACTTAGAAAATGTGCTGCTGACCAGAATATTGTGGTTACAGAACTTGCTGAACCGATGAGGTGGTCGGAGGACTTCGGATACTATCTGCAGGAGACAAAGGGAGCATTCTTCGGCGTAGGCGATGGTGAGGATCATGCCCAGCTCCATACGGCGGGATTCGAGTTCCCGGATGAGATCATAGAGACAGCAGTTAAAATGTTTGTGGGGCTGGCGTTGATGTAGTGCATGTAAGAGATAGTAAGTTATTTTATGTTCAAAAATGGGGTAAAGACGTATGAAGATAAAATATGACAGGCGCGTAATGCGTATAATTCTGATTGCTGCGGTGGTGGTATCTATTCCTACACTTGCAGGAATGATCTGTGGTGTGTTTTTTGATGATATTGTCAGTACATTTTGCGATGTTATGATGGTGACCAGCGTTATTACATTTTGCCCTATGGTTGGTTTGTGGCTTGCCTACCTGGACGCATGGCTGTACCTGAGAGAACTGATCAAGGCCGGATATGAGGTTCCAGATGACAGAAGGAAATATAATTGTGTGCTGGAAAATCTGCCGAGAGAACGAGAAGATTATTGCATCGTTGATGGAAGGGACAGGGATAGCGTGATATCAGCATGTATCACGGCTGCATGTGCACTTTGTTTTGCAGTGGTGGTTATAAAGTATTATGTAGGGTGGTGGCGCTGGATCCCCGGAGTGTCGATTCCTGGAATATGCCTGTGTATTGTTGCTGTATTCTGGGTGGCTGGGGCGGTTGTATATTATAGGCAGTCTGACAATAGAAGATATAGAGGAAGGCTTGAACCAGTCGATGACAGAAAGGTAAGAACCTATCTGTTTAAGAAGATAATGACTGTACTTTTGGCTGGCTTTGTATCCGTGATTTTTGATCTGGCTATGTTTTCTGCGGCTGGTTACATGGCCAAAGCGCAGGTGGAGGCGGATGTTGAGAAGGTGAGATACGAGGTCGCTGGTATCAGCGATGTATCTCGTGACGGTCAAGATGGAACATACCAGCCAGGAGAGATAGACACGGACAAGCTGGGCATAGATTTTCGGATGAAAGACGGACATCTTGAATGGCAGTCAGAGCACGGGCAGATGAAGCTTACGTATGTATATACATGGAAATATGGGAAAACGGAAAGAAGGATTATCAGATGATACTGTGGAAACTTCCGAACTCAGGCATAAAAATACTCTTATTGAACAAAATAAATATAGAATGTGTTGCAGAATATTCTGAGGTTTTGCATAGCATGTCCTGAAGAGTGATGGATTATTGTGTGTGGAGGTTCGACATGACAAAAGCGGCAAAGATATATCTGGTGGTTCTCATATGGCTGTCAGCACTGGTGCAGCTGGCGGTACTTCTGATCTAGAATTTATTAGCTATTATCTGAATAGCGATTCGGATTTGACGGATTCAGTAAAATGTGACTGCCTCTTGAGTCATTCCGGCATTGTTCAGAATGAAATAACAGGTAACGACCTGTTTTGTTAAAGAATTAAATGAAAATATATATCATTACCAATGATTATATGTTAGAATAAATCGACTTTGTTTCAAATTGCAGGGATGCAGCCGCGAATATGCGGAATGTTTGGAGACAGGGTCGATTTTTCTGCATAAAATGCAGAATGATCTTCATGGATTTTGGGAAAAATAGGAAGTCTGTTAGCTATTTTACCCTGGATATCGTGCCTTAAAATGTATCTCGACATGGAGAGGCAGGTGGATAGGGCTACTAACCGTGATCCATGCCATCACCCGGTATCATAAAGGGGTTTTTTCTTAACATGTTTTTGATTCCCCGACAGTATGAGGGCAAGATAAAGTTGTGCTCATGCGAGGAGAGCTATCAGATAGGCTTTTCGTTATTTGCTCCCCGGGCTGGTGAGATATACAGCAGTGATACATGGAGCGTGGATTTGTTGTCCGCTGACGGCGGGGCGGTCGCTCTTGTCGTCCATTTGGAATGGCAGATGACAAATGCGCTTTGTTGGGGCACTGTAAGTAAGTGACGGAGTATGTCACGATACTTAAGGAGGAAATAAATGGAAAAAAACAACAATAATTCCAACAATATCATTGAATTGAAAAACATTGTCAAGACCTATGACAATGGATTCACAGCAGTTGACGGCTTTAACCTCGAAGTGAAGAGAGGCGAGTTCGTCACGTTCTTAGGCCCTTCAGGCTGCGGAAAAACCACGACACTTAGAATGATAGCAGGATTCGAGATTCCTACTTCAGGAGAGATATTACTGAATGGACAGGATATCAGCAAGCTTCCACCAAATAAGAGACCTATCAACACGGTCTTTCAGAGGTATGCGCTGTTCCCACATCTGAATATCTTTGACAACATAGCATTTGGCCTCAAGCTCAAGAAGCTTCCTAAGGCAGAAATCGTGAAGAAGGTCAAGAAGGTCCTTGAGATGGTTGACCTTGAGGGCTTTGAGGACAGAAAAGTCGCCACGCTTTCGGGTGGACAGCAGCAGAGAATAGCTATAGCGAGAGCTCTTGTCAATGAGCCAGAGATACTTCTTCTGGATGAGCCTCTTGGCGCACTGGATCTCAAGATGAGAAAAGAGATGCAGATAGAGCTCAAGGGAATGCATGACAGGCTGGGAATCACTTTTATCTATGTAACACATGACCAGGAGGAAGCACTCACCATGTCAGACAAGATAGTTGTCATGAGCGAGGGTGAGATACAGCAGATAGGAACTCCTGAAGATATATATAATGAGCCAAAGAATGCATTTGTTGCGGATTTCATAGGCGAGAGTAACATCTTCAACGGAATTATGACGGGCAAGTTAAAGGTAAGATTCTGTGGTGCAGAATTTGTCTGTCTGGATGACGTGGAGATTGGAACAAAGGTGGATGCCGTAGTAAGACCGGAAGATGTGATGATCACTACACCTGAACAGGGCGCTGTAAAGGGAGTTGTGACATCTGTTGTGTTCAAGGGTGTACACTATGAGATCACCGTTGAGTCCGGAAGGAATGAGATAGTTATTCAGACCACAAAGTCCGCCAAGGTTGGAGACAAGGTTGGCCTCAATGTTGAACCTGATGGAATACACATCATGATATCGGAGACTGCAATCAACAAGATTGAGAGCTCAGTCAATAGAAATTATGCCCTCGGCGTATTTGACGGTAAGGTATCATGCGACCTCACGGAGATCGTTCCGGGTTCAGCCATGAAGGATGGCGTGCTGGTGGATGCAAATGGTGAGGCGATAGACCGTGAGAAGATCAAGGTAATAGTATCTATACTTCCAGAGGATATCGACATGAGTGATGACGAGGAAGCTGGTATAATCTGCGGACATATCATCAATCTTATATATAAGGGAGACCACTACAGCTATGTGGTGAGAACTGACAATGAGGAGGACTTTATCGTGGATGACGAGTACCTGTGGAACATGGAGGACAGAGTCAGCCTGATAATTCCAGAGGATAAGATGAAGTTTTCACTTAAGAAATAGATGGAGGGATGAACATGAACGGCTTACGTTTTTCAAGAAAACAGCTGGGCATCCCATACGCATTATTTCTCATATGCTTTGTAGTTGCACCACTGTTTGTAATTATTTATTATGCCTTCACCAACGGCGAGGGCAGGTTTACATTTGACAATCTGACGGGATTCTTTACCAGCCCGAACACCATAGGTACTCTGGCATACAGCTTTTTGCTTGCCATAGTGACTACTCTGGTGTGTCTGCTGCTGGCATATCCGATCGCATATATACTTGCGAGAAGTGAGATGAAAAGGAAATCGGTAATTGTCATGATGTTCGTGCTCCCGATGTGGATCAACTTCACACTGAGGATCACAGCACTCAAGGAGGTACTCACGGTTATAGAGGGCAATCTGGCATTCCACCCGTTTCTCAATTCGGTTATAGGAATGACATATGATTTCCTGCCATTTATGATACTTCCTATATACACAACCATATTGAAGCTTGACGGCAGCCTTATGGAGGCCGCTGTGGATCTTGGGGCAAATAGCTTCCAGACATTTGTCAAGGTCACACTTCCGCTCACCGTTCCGGGAATCGTCAGCGGAATAGTTATGGTATTTTTGCCATCTATGACTAACTATGTTGTGCTTGACATGCTTTACAACAGCACATACATCATGGGTAGTCTGATAGGAAGCTACTTCTCAGCATACAACTGGAACGGCGGTTCCATGATAGCACTCGTCCTTCTTGTGATAATACTTGTATTCACACTTGTGACAAACAAGTACACGGATGACGACAGCGGAAGCAGAGGAGGTGCGTTGTTATAATGAAGAAATGGTCTAAGATTATATTTATATGCATTATGCTTCTTCTCATATATATGCCTATATTGATACTGGCTGTTTACAGCTTTACAACATCGGCAAATATCGGAAGCATTCACGGATGGTCGCTTCACAATTATGTGACTTTGTTCACCAAGAACGAGCTGAGGTCAATGATCGTTGGAACTGTGCTTCTGGCTGCAGGTTCAGCACTGATAGCAACCATACTCGGAACACTCGGTGCCATAGGTGCTTTTTATTCAAAAAAATGGGCTTCAGCATCGATAAATGCCATGAATGAGGTGCCTGTTGTAAATGCAGATGTTGTGACAGGTTTCTCTATATGTATACTGCTCATAGTTGCATTTGGTATGAGCAAGGACAGCTATGTTCCACTTGTCATCGGCCATGTGGTTTTGTCGGCACCTTTCGTATATCTGTCAGTGGTGCCAAAGCTCAAGCAGATGGACAGCAGTCTGTATGAGGCTGCGTTAGATCTGGGAGCTACACCTTTCCAGGGACTCACAAAGGTAGTGATACCTCAGATACTTCCGGGTATTATTTCGGGATTTGCGCTGGCTGTTACACTGTCACTGGATGATTACTTCATCGCGACATACACCAAGCCTGCGACATTTGACACCATAAGTACTTACGTTGTAAATGCGACAAAGGGTTCACAGACGGAAGTTAAGACAGCCCTGTGGGCGCTCTCAACAGTCATTTTTGCACTGGTTGTCATAATCGTTGTGGCTATGAATGTGGCCGGAAGAAAGAAGGAGGTGGAGCGATGATAAGACATAGATGTTTTGGACGTTCGATTTCCAGAAAGCTGGCGGCAGCAGTCATGGCTGTTTCATTGCTTGCCGGACAGATGCTGCCGGTAATGGCAGCGGAGGATACAGGAGATGCTGCTTCTGTCAAGAGTGACGGCGCATCTGCTACTGAAAAAGAGGTCACTCTCAGGGTGTGCAGCTGGGAAGAGTACATTGACGAGGGTGGTTGGGATGAAGACGAAGCCCTGGAACTGGACAATGGAACAACTATATTTGGCGAGAATTCCATGGTGGAGGATTTCGAGAACTGGTATTACGAGAATTATGGTGTGAAGGTGAATGTTCAGTATTCGTGCTTCGGCACCAATGAGGATCTCTATAATATGCTGACTCTCGGCGATGTGTATGATCTTGTATGTCCTTCGGAGTACATGATCATGAAGCTTATGTCTGAGAACAAGCTTGAGCCTTTGTCCGATGACTTTTTCGATGAGAACAACGACAAGAATTATTATATAAATGGTGTGTCGCCATACATCAGAGATACATTTGAGACACATGAGATAAATGGAGAGACCTGGAGCAAATATGCAGCTGGCTTCATGTTTGGAATTACGGGAATTCTGTACAATCCAGAGAAGATGACCGCTGACGAGGCGGGAACATGGACAGTCCTCAACAACCCTAAGTTTGCAAAACAGATCACCATAAAAGACAATGTCAGAGATTCCTACTTTGCCGCAGTCGGAGCACTGCAGAGGGACAAGCTGATGGACACTGAATTCAGGACTCAGGATGATTACTCAGAGCAGCTCAAGGATATCATGAATGATGTCAGTCCTGAGACTATAGCAAAGTCACAGGATCTTCTTCAGGACATAAAGGATAATGTGTATTCATTTGAGACTGACAGCGGTAAGGCAGACATGATAACAGGAAAGGTTGTTGCGAATTACCAGTGGTCAGGAGATGCAGTTTATGCCATGGATCAGGCTGAGGAGGATGGTGTGAAGCTTGACTTTGCGGTCCCTGAGGAGTGCACAAATCTGTACTTTGACGGATGGGTTATGCTGAAGAATGGAATAGATGGTGACGCTGACAGAAAGCAGGCGGCCGAGGCGTTTATCAACTTCGTGTCAAGACCTGACAATGCAGTCCGCAACATGTATTACATTGGTTATACCTCAGTCATAGCAGGTGGGGATGACGATACGGTATATTCTTATCTGGATTACACTTATGGTGCAGAGGATGACGAGGAGGATGTTGTTGATTATCCACTTGGATATTTCTTCACAGGGGACAACTCAGATCCTGACTACGTGCTCAGAGCTCCTGCGGAACAGGTCGACAGACAGCTTGGGGCTCAGTATCCGTCACAGGACGCCATAGAGAGAAGTGCGGTCATGGAGTATTTCGATGAGGATGCCACCAAGGATATCAACCAGATGTGGATCAACATCAGATGCTACAATATCAAAGATGTGCCGACATGGGCATGGTTTATTGTGGCAGCGGTGATCGGTGCACTGGCCGGAGTGATCGTATATCATAAAAGGTCAAAGAAATTTTATCTTGGGAAATAGAATAATATAAAGTAAACGGCTGCCTTGATGGTATGTGGTTTTCGGTAAGAAAGGCCATATGCCATCGAGGCAGCCGTTTTAGTTTATGTGAGCGGCGAGGGAAAGGCTGCGTTGTTTCTGTGGTATTACAGCATCGAATAACCATAGCTGTTGACAATGGCTTCTATCTTCTTGCCGGCCTTACACATAGGGCACTCGTCAACGGAATAAGAAGCATAGTCGTCGATATCCTTCTTGCTGAACAGAGAGTGAACCTCGTGGCCTGCAACCTCGTCTGTAGCTGAGAAGATAGCTGATATTCCTGAGATGCTTCCACCGTAGTATTCAATACATTCGATGCTCTGCTTGATTGTCTTGCCGGTGGTTGCCGATGCAAGGAGAAGGAGAACGTTCTTGTTCTTGATCATTGGCTGAAGGTTATCACGGAATATGAGCTGGCCTGAAGAATGAACCTCAGGTGTCATGATGTATATGGTCTGGTGCTGGTTCATGGACACGATACCGTTCTCTGTGAGGGCATTTGCAAGGTAAGCACCGATAACCTCTGTTCCGTCCATGCAGACGATGGTGTCAACGATCGTTGTTGCAACATACTCTGTAGCCATGGATTTGGCAGCAGCGAGAGCCATCTTTCTTCTGCTTTTGATGGTTGTCATATCGATGTATCTGTTGATGTGGGAATGGTTAGTTGCAAAATGTCCGTCAACTACCTTGATGTCCAGTGCATTATTATAAGACGATGTGATCTTGGTTGTCATGTTTTCCATAGTTTAAATTCTCCTTTTCTATTATTATGTTGTCTGTAAATAAAACAGTAATTTCCTAGACTATTTCCAGCACGGTGTTGACCAGCAGGTCATCCTGTTTTGGATTCATAAAACAGAATCTTATGTATTTGTTGTCAAGTCCGCCTATATCAGCACAGCTTCGTATATAAAGACCCTTTGGCATGCAGTAATCCACCACATCACCCGCGGAAATAGCATCCCTCAGGATACGGATCAGTATGAAGTTGGCGGCCGGTTTGTACAGCTTGATCGACTTGTGGGTGGACAGTGCCGAGTACACAAGGTTGCGCTCGGTTCTGATGAGCTCTCTTGATTCGGCAATGTATTTTTCGTCGGTGAACATGGCAACCCCGGCGGCCTCCACAAGCTTGCCTATCGCAAATGGCAGTCCGGTGATCTCAAGTGTTTTCTTGAGAACAGGATTCGGTGTGATCATATATGCCAGCCTGAGTCCGGGAACTGAAAAAAATTTCGTTGTGTTTCGCAGCACGATAACATTCTCGTATTCCGATGTGAGAGGAATGGCAGAATTACTCTCCAGATCATCAACAAAATCCATGTATTCCTCGTCAACGACCATGGTTATGTTATTGCCATCGCATATCTTGGCTATAAATTCCAAAGACTCTGCATCGATTATCTGTGATGTTGTACCATTAGGATTCGATATAAATATAATATCGATGTCCTCTGACAACTTCGATATAAAATCTGCGATATCGAGGGTGAAATCCTCCTCCTCAGGTGTGGAGTAGTAGATTATCTCACAGCCGTTCATAGAGAGCAGCTTTTCGTAATTCTGTGCTCCAGGTGTTATCAGGATAGCTTTCTTAGGCGAGGTAAATTCGCACAGTATCTTGACAAATTCATAGGAGCTACCGCCGACGATTATGTCGTCTGTCTTTGCTCCGGAGTATGCGGATATGGCCTCCTTTAATTTCTTTGTGGTGTGATCAGGGTATACTGATAACTGACTCATGTTGTCCGCAATAGCTTTAGTAACAGATTCGGGAACTCCCAGTGGATTCATGTTAAGATCTGCACGAACAGTTTCGACCTGACTGAGGAGATTCTCTGTTTTTAGATTGATAACCCCATTTTTCATAAAAAAACCCCTTTTTCAGTTGTTTTAAGTTATTTTTCTGTATATATTGTTTAAAAAGAGACAATATTTTGTTATAATCTGAATATATGTCTTTTTGTCAATTATACCGATTGGAAGCTTCAAATACAACCACTATGAGTGATTTTTGACAAAAATACAATAGAAATAGATACAGGAGACCAGACGATGAAGGGAATAGTTGAACAGTATGCTCGTGGTGAGTTTAAGGTTGACAGACCAGCGGTAGCCATATCAGTCAGCAAGATAGAATTGAATATCGAGGCGGGAACTGTGTATGATGGAGAGTTTACAGTGGATTCTTCAAACAGTTGTGCAGTGAAACTGATGGTATACGACAGCCGCTATATACTGGATTTCAAGAGTCACACATTTGTGGGCAGGAAGAACAGAGTCAGCTATTCATTTGACGCCCGAGGAATCGAGCAAGGCAAATCCTTCAAGGGTCATATAAATATAATCACTGATGGGGGAGAGTTTATCATCCCTTATCATATAGCTATAGTCGCTCCATATATTCAGGTCGAGGGTAAGAAGCTCGAGGATCTGTTCCAGTTTGCAGCATATGCAGAGGAGAACTGGGAGGATGCCATAAGGATATTCGGAAGCGAGGATTTTGTACGCACTTTTATAGGCAGGGATGAAAAGCTTCAGAGGGTGTATGACACACTGGGAATGTCACTGTCCATAGGACAGGCCATGGAGGAATTCCTTGTGTATACACACAAGAAGAGGGCACTCACACTGTCCGTGGCTCAGAACGATCTGCTGGTTGAGATGCCATCCGAATTGGTCAGGGCATCGGTTACGATCACCAAGAACACCTGGGGTTACACGAATACCAAGATAGCATCGGACTGCGATTTCCTCATACCGGAGACCAGCGTGCTGAAGTGGAACAGCTTCGATGGCAACACATTTGACCTCAGTTTCCTCATAGATCCGCAGAAGATCCACGACGGGGAGTCATCGGGTTACATTTATATATGGAACACTTATCAGAATATGAGAATACAGGTGAGCATCAGAAAGCCTGAGGTCATCAAGATGACTCCAAAGAGCAGGCAGACGAGATTCACCATCAAGAGGGCGGAGGAGACTCTGATCCGTGCATATATTGACTTCAGAACGGACAAGATCGATCTGAAGAAGTACATAGCGGAGACCAGAGATGCCCTGAACACCCTTATAAAATACAGACCGGAGTATGGCATGTACAGGCTGGGACTGCTCCATATGCAGATCCTGGAGGGACACACGGAATTTGTCGAGCAGGAATTTCTGAGAATAGATGCGGATGCCAATTTCACAAGCATGGAGGACATGGAGAAGTGTTATCTCAGTTACCTGAAGTCGCTTCTGCGCAGGGAGAAGTTCATCATAGACAGAACTGCTGCCATGGTCAGAGAAAGATTTGAGGCAAATGACAAGAACAGGCTGTTCTATTTCTGGATACTGTTATTTGTGGATGTGAATTATACAGAGGACAAATGGGTTCTCTACGAGGATATACAGAAGCTGTTTAACTCAGGTGTAAACAGTCCGGTAATATACTTTGAGATATGCGACATGTTCAACAAGCAGCCTCTCATGATGAAGAAGATCGCACCGCTTGAGATCGCAGCCCTCAGATGGGGCATGAGAAATGAATTTGTTTCAGAGGATGTCATCGTGGAGTTTGTCAAGACTGCTTCGAGACAGAAGGATTTTGACGAGCAGGCATTTAAGATGCTTGAGCAGATATACGATATGAGGCATGACAGGACGACTCTGGATGCCATTTGTGGAATACTGATCAAGAATAAGATGTACGATCCGTGTTATCACAGATATTACAGTGACGCATCGGACAAGGATCTCAAGTATGTTGGCCTGAATGAATGCTTTATCAGGAGCATGGACAAAAACCACTACGATGAGATACCGGAGGCTATACTCAGATATTTCAGTTACAAGAACGTTTTGACGGACGAGGAGCTGGCATATATATATGCAAATGTCATCATGAACAAGGAGAACCAGAAGTCGGTGTACAGGGATTTTGTCCCTGCCATTGAGCGTTTCATGGAGAAGATGATACTTCAGGGAAATGTGAGCGATGACCTGACAGTCATATACGATGAATTCCTTGATCCTGATACGGTGAAACCGGAATTTGCCACAAAGCTCATCAACATAATATTCAAGAGAAAGTTCGTGTGTGATAATGAGAATATAACACACATACTGGTATCCCACAGTGAGCTTGGCGGAGAGGTCAAGGTTCCGGTGGTTAATGGTGAGGCATATGTAGAGATAATATCGCCGTCTGCCATAGTCACACTTCTGGATGACAACGGCGGCAGATATGTGAGCACCGTACAGTACAGAATGGAGAGAATCGTAGACGAGAGGAGCTATCTGGACATTTGTCACGAGTACAGTCCAAGGGATTACAGATACCTGTTGTTCCTCTACAACGATATAGATATATTTACACACAGGGATGCAAAGGAGATAAATCTTGCCAGAGATATCGCACTCTGCCCTGAGGTGAGCTACAGGGTGAGACAGGAAGCGCTTACCCATATGGTTGAGTATTATCATGAGAATTTCGATGCGGACATTCTCGGAAAATATTTGTCCAAGATAGATCTGGATTACGTGGATCCTTCATATGCTTCCAGGATAAATACATATTATATAGCTCTGGATATGTATGAGAATGCATTTGAGGGAATGTACAGATTTGGCTATGTGGATGTGGATATAGATGAGCTGATCAAGATAGCCGAGTTTGGAATCGATGACAAGAGATACGATGAGAGCAGGCTGCTCATATCCATATGCGTGTATATATACAGGAGAGGGTACGCCGGACAGAAGATACTGTCATATCTCATCAATAATTACAACGGATCACTCGAGGAGATGGCAAATCTCTTCAAGTCGGTCAATTCAAATTACAGAAATATTGATATGCTGTCTGAGAACATACTCGCACAGATGATGTTCGCGGACGGATATATAGAGTCCATATACGATATATTTGAGGTGTACTATCGCGGCCGCAGCCGAGGCATGGTGGTGAAAGCTTTCCTCAGATATTGCGCGCACCAGTATTTTATAAAGGATCAGAAGATCCCTTCATATATAATGGAGGATCTGTACAAGGAGATCGCCAAGGGCAATATAAAGGACGAGATATCCAGAATGAGCCTGCTGTATTATTTTAGCAACCGAAGTGGACGATACACTGAGGAGCAGCAGGAATGGATCAAGGCAAATGTAAAACAGTTTATAGAATACAGCAAGATACTTCCGTTCTTCAGAAAATTTGAGTCGATCGTAAAGCTGCCAGGGGATATGAGATTCAAGACATATGTCATATTCAAGGGTGAAAGCGGAAAGCAGGTATGGGTCAGCTACAGCTTTGGACAGGAGAGCAGCAGTATGGCAAACTACAAATCCGAGAGGATGAATGAGATAATTCCGGGAGTGTATGTTAAGGAAGTTGTCGTATTCCACGGAGAGTCGCTTGTCTACTCCATCGATGGAGTGGTTGGAACTTCAGTCGTGGTTGAGAGCGACATACTCAAAAATGAGACATTCCATAAGGATGGAAGCAGCAGCTTTGAACTTATCAATAGCATGCTGGTTAGCCAGGAGACAAGAAATGACCATGAGCTCATACAGGCAATGGACACATATCTGTACAACAGCCATTTCTTCGACGCCAATTTGATGTTGCTTTAACTTTTTGATTTTTCACAAGGAGGGGCATAATTTATGTCTGACACACAGTTATATCTGGGTCTGG
The DNA here is from genome assembly GCF_040227395.1 of Coprococcus sp. RTP21428st1_C9_RTP21428_210409. Taxonomy (NCBI): domain Bacteria; kingdom Bacillati; phylum Bacillota; class Clostridia; order Lachnospirales; family Lachnospiraceae; genus Coprococcus; species Coprococcus sp. RTP21428st1_C9_RTP21428_210409. The sequence continues at coordinate 10,609 of NZ_JBEHVV010000033.1, read as the reverse complement.
ATCTTGGCCCGGAATATACACAGCTTAGTTATTATAATGTTGACACGCGGGAGCCGGAATCGGTGTACCACAAGGAGGCGAGGGATACATATATGCTCCCTAACATCATGTTCTACAGCGCGTACAACAAAAAGTCGGATGACGGACAGAGTGAAGCTTACAAGTTCATAGATCTGGCGGGCTGGTGTGCAGGGGCGAAGGCTTCAGCCTGCAGGTTCGAGGAAAATGGAACGGTTGTGGATCAGGTGTATGAGCGTACCCTGAGAAATGAGAATATAGAAGTTGCGGGGCGTAATTATAAGGCGGGAGATCTTCTTGTGAAGATGATGATACTGCATATAAGACAGTTTACCGAGCAGTTTGAGGGTTTTGTGATAAAGAAACTGACAGTCACAGTGGCTGACACAGATCCGCGCATCATAGCTGCAGTCAGAGGACTTAAGTCGGCACTCCGTCTGACCCATGACCAGTTTAATATAGTGAGCCATCTGGACAGTGGCCTGTGCTATATATTTGCACAGCCTGAGCCGCTCAGGAATAACAGCGTGGGACTGTTTGATTTCGGCAGGAGCGGGCTGGATTTTTACAGGATAGATATGACAAGGAAATATCCTTTGATAGTGACCGTTGAGCATGTGAACTTCCATGACAGGATGAACATGAAAAGATTTGGAAAATACCATGAGGATATGGATGAGGCATTTGCGGATATAGTTAAGGAATGTATGTCACAGGTGTTTATATCCTCTGTATTCCTCACGGGAATAGGATTTGCTGACAACTGGATGAAGCAGTCGGCGGCGGTCCTGTGTCAGGGCAGAAGGGTATTTGTTGGACAGAATATATATACAAAGGGTGCATGTTACAGATCGCTTGGCGGTGTGTACACGGAGGCGCTCAGCAGATATTTTATAGATACGGAGCAGACGGTCAAGACAAATATCGGAATAAATCTCATGGATGAGAAGAAGACGTTCTGGCCGATAGCATACGGCGGGCTTGAGTGGTTCAACACCCGCGGAAGCATAGAGGTATTCCTCGACAACACAAGAAGGATACAGATCGTATACCAGGATATACTGACTGAGGAAGAATGGCGGGAGACTGTGGAGATATACGGACTTCCGGCGAGACCAAAGAAGACGACAAAGCTGTCGATATCCGTGGAGTATTATGGTGCGGATAAGGGCGCGATAGTCATCCGTGATCTTGGATTTGGAAGTTTGTATCCTACCACAAATAAGATATACAGAAAAGAATTTGATATAGGAGCCATCAGGAGAAAGCATGCGGAGAAGCTTGAGGCGGCACGAAGGGAAGAGGAGCTCAGGATACGCATGGGTGACACCGAGGAACTGAGAGGCGAAGATCCGGCGGTGGAGCATGGTAATGCAAAGACGGTGGAAGCCGAGCCGGAGGTACATGAAGAGCCTGTGGTATATTACGGAACAGCGTCACCTGTGGAGCCGGAGACTGTGGAAGAGCCGGATGATTTCGGAACGGAAGCAGAGGATGTTGTGGAAGAGATTGACGACGATGCGGGGGATATGACGGAGGCTGAAGAGTTAGAAGATGATGCGGTCTCTGATCCTGAGAACATTTCAGATGAAATTGATGATGACGAAACGGAATCAGTGGATGCTGCATATGAGGTAGATGATGACGAAACGGAATCTGTGGATGCTGCATATGAGGTAGATGATGACGAATCAGAATCAGATGACATTACAGACGATGCAGATGACAGCAAGACTGAGATCGACGAGTCAGAGCCGGACGATGAAGAAACCATAGATGAAGAGGATCTGGATGACGAAGATTCCGATGAGTATGAGCAGAGTGCGTTCAGCATCCCGTCATACCTCAGAGGACAGCATTTTGATCCGGGAGAGTGATACACATATGAGTGGAATTATTATTTGTAAGACAAAGACAGCGGACAATCCGTACACATTCCTCAATACGAAGATAACCATATATTCATATGAGGAGCTGTGCTACTACATATTCAACAATATGGTGCTCATAGGTAAAGACGACCTTGCGGACAGACTCAGCACCTGGCTGAGAACGGCCATAGACATGGAGGATCTTGCAGACAAGATAGACGCGCTCAATGCCAAGAATGCGTATATCCAGGATATCATGGTGGAGATACTTACATTTGGTGAGTTCTACAGCAAGGATGAAGTGAAGGAATTCATGGACGAGTGCAAGAGAATCAGGACTCTCAAGCCGTATGAGCTGGACAAGAAGAGAGCTGACAGCTACATGATGTACAAGCATTACATCAAGGCTGACGCCATATACGATGACATCATAGAGTACAAGGAGTCACATGGTGAGTACGATGAGTTCCTTGGAAATATATATCACAACAAAGGCGTTGCGCTGGCGGGCAATCTTCAGCTTGAGGAGGCAAAGGATGCTTTCATCAGAGCATTTGCGCTGAATAAGAACAATGAGTCATTGATAGAATACTTCTGTGTAATGGCGGTGACAGTGGACACGGCGACACTCCAGAGGGAGATAAGAAAGCGCGGTATGCCGGCCGGATTCCTGGACGATCTGATGAACGAGATCGCTGATTCAAAGGAGGATGTACATGAGATGTCCATATACAACAAAGTCCAGAAGGCTGTGTACAACAGAATGCACGGAGACATAGAGGACTATGACAGGCGTATGAATTCCATCCTGAGTGCACTCAAGGATCAGTTCAGAAACCAGATAGGATGACTTTGTGCTTGACGTACAGCCAGCCTATGTTGTACTATCACAATGAATAAAGAAGATATATGCAAATGCTGTGACGAAGAGGAGTAGCATGTGGAGTCAGACAGAGAGAATGGTTCGTGGGCTGTGAGACCGTTCCTGACAGAGACTTGTGAAGGTAGCTTCTGAGCTGCATGGCTGAAAGATCATGATAAGGATAGGCCATGCCGGGGCGTTCCCGTTATAGGATAAGATGAGATACAAAACAAGGTGGTAACGCGAATATTTACTCGCCCTTCTGACAGAATGTCCGGAGAGCGGGTTTTTTTGTGAAAAATTTTGTAAAAGTATATATCAACATGTAAGAGATCAGGAAGAATAGAAAGGAAGAATGAGATGAAAGAGTTAGAGAAGACATATGATCCTTCCCAGATAGAGGACAGACTCTACAGAAAGTGGGAGGAGAAGAAGTATTTCCACGCAGAGGTTGACAGGAGCAAGAAGCCATTTACGATCGTAATGCCACCTCCAAATGTAACAGGACAGCTCCACATGGGACATGCCTTGGACAATACAATGCAGGATATACTTATCAGATTCAAGAGAATGCAGGGCTACTCAGCACTGTGGCAGCCTGGTACAGACCACGCAGCCATCGCAACCGAGGTCAAGGTTACAGAGAAGCTGAAGGAGCAGGGAATAGATAAGAAAGAGATCGGCCGTGAGGAGTTCTTAAAGCATGCATGGGCATGGAAGGAAGAGTACGGCAACCGTATCGTGAGCCAGCTCAAGAAGATGGGTTCATCCGCTGACTGGGACAGAGAGAGATTCACCATGGACGAGGGATGTTCCAAGGCAGTCAAGGAAGTATTTGTAAGACTGTACGAGAAAGGCTACATCTACAAGGGCTCAAGGATCATCAACTGGTGTCCTGTATGTAAGACTTCCATATCAGATGCTGAGGTTATACATGAGGAGCAGGACGGATTCTTCTGGCATATCAACTATCCTGTAGTTGGAGAGCCTGGAAGATTTGTGGAGATAGCAACCACAAGACCGGAGACACTTCTCGGAGATACAGCCGTTGCAGTAAATCCTGACGATGAGAGATACACAGATATAGTAGGAAAGATGCTGGAGCTGCCACTTACAGACAGACAGATCCCGGTTATCGCAGATCCATATGTTGACAAGGAGTTTGGAACAGGATGTGTAAAGATCACACCTGCACATGACCCTAACGACTTCGAGGTTGGAAAGCGTCACAATCTTGAGGAGATAAATATACTGAACGATGATGCAACCATAAATGAGCTCGGAGGCAAGTATGCAGGCATGGACCGCTACGAGGCAAGAAAGCAGATGGTGGCAGACCTTGACGCACTGGGACTTCTCGTAAAGGTAGTTCCACACAGCCACAACGTAGGAACACATGACAGATGTAAGACAACTGTAGAGCCTATGATCAAGCCTCAGTGGTTCGTCCGCATGAAGGAGATGGGTCAGGCTGCGCTTGACATCATCAAGACCGATGAGCTCTCATTTGTGCCTGAGCAGTTCGACAAGACATACATCCACTGGCTTGAGAATATCCGTGACTGGTGTATATCAAGACAGCTTTGGTGGGGACACAGAATCCCTGCATGGTACTGTGACGAGTGCGGCGAGACCATCGTCAGCCGTGAGACACCTACAGTATGTCCAAAGTGCGGATGCACACATCTCACACAGGATGAGGATACGCTCGATACATGGTTCTCATCTGCACTGTGGCCATTTTCAACACTTGGCTGGCCGGATAAGACACCTGAGTATGAATACTTCTATCCTACAAGCGTGCTTGTAACCGGATACGACATCATATTCTTCTGGGTAATCCGTATGGTATTCTCAGCACTTGAGCAGACAGGCAAGAGCCCGTTCAAGCATGTGCTGATCCACGGACTTGTAAGAGACGACCAGGGACGTAAGATGAGTAAGTCACTTGGAAATGGTATTGACCCGCTTGAGGTTATAGATAAGTACGGTGCAGACGCCCTTCGTCTGACACTTATAACAGGAAATGCTCCTGGAAACGACATGCGTTTCTACTGGGAGAGAGTTGAGAATTCCAGAAACTTTGCAAATAAGATCTGGAACGCAACACGTTTCATCATGATGAACATGGAGAAGGCAGATTTCACAAATGTGAAGCTGTCAGACCTGACAATAGCTGACCGCTGGATCCTGTCCAAGGTCAACACACTTGCAAAAGAGATGACAGACAACATGGAGAAGTTCGAGCTTGGTATCGCTGTATCCAAGGTATACGACTTCATTTGGGAGGAGTTCTGTGACTGGTATATCGAGATGGTTAAGCCTCGTCTCTACAACGATGAGGATGAGACAAAGGCAGCAGCACTCTGGACACTTAAGACAGTTCTGATCCAGGCACTTAAGCTTCTTCATCCATACATGCCATTCATCACAGAGGAGATCTTCTGCAACATTCAGGACGAGGAGGAGTCGATCATGATCTCCAAGTGGCCTGAGTACACAGACGAGTGGAACTTTGAGGCTGACGAGGCCGCTGTTGACACTATCAAGGCAGCAGTCCGTGCCATCAGAAACCTTCGTACAGGAATGAACGTACCACCTAGCAGAAAGGCAAAGGTATATGTCGTATCTGCAAAGGAGGACGTGAGACATATATTTGAGTCATCAAAGAGCTTCTTTGCCACACTGGGTTATGCCAGCGAGGTACACGTTCAGGAGGACAAGACAGGAATCGATGAGAATGCAGTATCAACACTGATCCACGATGCCGCTGTATACATTCCTCTTGAGGAGCTTGTGGATATCGACAAGGAGATCGAGCGACTTGAGAAGGAGGCTGCTAAGCTTGCCGGAGAGATCAAGCGTGCATCAGGAATGCTTGCAAATCCAAAGTTCGTTGACAAGGCCCCAGCCGCAAAGGTTGAGGAGGAGAAGGCAAAGCTTGCCAAGTACACTGAGATGTCTGAGCAGGTTGCCGAGCGTCTTGCACAGCTTAAGAAGTAATTATAAGGTCCCGACAGACGGAATTGGCTTTTCGCCTGCCGGGATCTTCGTTTTTATTGTGTCGATGAGACATTTCCTTCATATCATATAACAGAAGAGGTTTTTCTGTCGGTATGAAGGAGGTGGAGAAATGGGATTCACAAGTATTCCCATACGCAACATCATACGTGAAGCTGTTGCAAGGGGCGGCATAATAGTGGATGTCAGGGACCGCGATGAATTTCTGGAGGGACACATCCCCATGGCGGTAAATATTCCATTTGAGTTGATAGAAGCGGGGGAGTATACTCTTCCCAAAAGCAAATATCTGCTGGTATACTGTGCTCATGGGGTGAGCAGCATGAAGGCTGCGCTCATCATGAGCGAGGATGGATACAGAGTTATCAACACGGTGGGAGGCCTGGCGCAGTACAGAGGCCCGCTCACAAGACAGCGATAGAACAAATATACAACCCACAGAAAGGGCAGGAAATGAGTAGAGTAGAACTTATAGCTCCATGTCATTTTGGACTGGAGTCGGTACTGAAAAAAGAAATACTTGATCTTGGATACGAGATAGTCCAGGTGGAGGACGGAAGGATCACATTTGCCGGAGACGAGAGTGCGATTGCAAGGGCAAATATTTTTATAAGGACAGCCGAGCGTATCATGCTCAAATGTGGCAGCTTCAAGGCCGCCACATTTGACGAGCTGTTCGAGGGAACAAAGGCCATCGCCTGGGAGAAGTATCTGACAAGGGATGCAAAATTCTGGGTGTCCAAGGCGACGTCAAACAAGAGTGCACTCTTCAGTCCATCGGATATACAGTCCATAGTCAAGAAGGCTATGGTTGAGAGACTGAAGCAGACATACAGAGTGTCATGGTTCACGGAGGATGGCGCAAGCTATCCGGTGAGAGTATTTATATTCAAGGATATAGTGACCATAGCACTTGACACGTCAGGTGTGTCACTTCACAAGAGGGGATACAGAAAGCTGGTTGGAAAGGCTCCTATATCGGAGACGCTGGCGTCCGCGCTGATCATGCTCACGCCGTGGCACAGGGACAGAGTCCTTGTAGATCCGTTCTGCGGAAGTGGAACATTTCCGATAGAGGCTGCCATGATAGGCGCACACATCGCACCGGGAATGGACAGGGAGTTCACGGCCCAGGAGTGGTCCAAGATCTGTGACAAGAAGATATGGTACAATGCGGTGGATGAGGCTCATGATCTCATAGACCACGATGTGAAGATGAACATACAGGGATATGATCTGGATGGCGATATGGTGAAGTGTGCCATGGAGAATGCCAGGGCAGCAGGAGTGGAGCAGCACATCCATTTTCAGCAGAGGGATGTGAAGGATCTGAGGAATCCGAAGAAGTATGGATTTATAATCACAAATCCACCTTACGGAGAGAGACTTGAGGAGAAGGAGGCTCTGCCTGAGCTGTACAGGACCATCGGCGAGAGCTATAGGAATCTTGATGACTGGTCAATGTTCCTCATCACATCGTATACGGATGCGGAGAAGTATATCGGCAGAAAGGCCGACAGAAACCGCAAGATATACAACGGAATGATAAAATCATATTTCTATCAGTTTATGGGACCGAAGCCGCCTAAACGAAGGAGAGAAGAAGCTTGAAGAAATTTGTATATATAATTCTGATCCTTGCCATAGGTGCTCTGGCGTATTACGGAACAAAGGAGCCGTCGGGACGTCTGGAGAAGAACGAGGAGGATCAACACGCAGTTTCCGGCATGTCTGAGAAGCTTGCGGGCGATTACAATGAAGCGGGACTCACACTGTATGTAAATGGCAGTGAGGTGGAAGAGGACGAGTACAAGCCGTATGTAAGCAATAATCTTCACCTTATGATGCCGCTGAAGATGCTCAAGGATAAGATGAAGTGCACATACATAGAGTATGTGAATGGCAGTATCGTGATCAAGAGGAATGAAGGAGTCGCCAGACTGGTGCTTGATTCCCAGGATGCAGAGCTGGACGGCAAGGACGTGAAGATCGCGGATGCGCCGATAAAGAAGGATGACGAGACATTTGTCCCTATAGAGTATATAGCGGACACGCTCGACTATACATGTGAGTACAATTATGACACAGGCCGTGTATCCCTGCAGAAGGTCGGTGAGGACAGTAAGCTGCCGGCCGCCTACGACATGAGAAAAGAGGGCAGGGTCACAGAGGTCAGAGACCAGGGAGACTCGGGAACATGCTGGGCATTTGCGTCGCTGGCTGCGCTTGAGACAACTCTTATGCCGGATGAAAAGCTGCAGTTCTCTGTGGATAACATGACCATGAACAACGGATTTGGCGTTGAACAGTTTGAGGGTGGCCAGTACAGGATGAGTATTGCATATCTTGCATCCTGGAAGGGACCGGTTCTCGAGAAGGATGATCCGTACGGGGATGACAAGACGAACTCCAAGCTTAAGGCCGTGAAGCATTTGCAGGAGGCGGAGATAATTGACGACAAGAATCTGAAGGCTGTGAAAGAGGCAGTGTACACCAAGGGCGGTGTGGAGACTGCGATATACAGCGATATGATAGATGCCGACAGCAGCTCGGAGTATTACAACGAGGAGACTCATGCGTACTATTATGATGGTTCAGAGGGAATCAACCACGATGTGGTAATAGTAGGATGGGATGACAATTACAGCAAGAACAACTTTAACAAGGCGCCGAAGAAAGATGGTGCTTTTATCTGTAAGAACAGTTGGGGAACCGAATTTGGCGAGGATGGATATTTCTATATATCCTACTATGATGCGCATATTTGCGAGACCAGTGTTGTGTACACCAGACTTGAGGGCGCAGACAACTACGATAAGATATACCAGTCGGACAAGCTGGGCTGGGTCGGAGTCCTTGGATTTGACCAGGAGGATGCCTACTTTGCAAATGTTTACACGGCAGGCAAGAGCGAGGAGCTCAAGGCTGTGTCATTCTATGCTACTGATGCAAAGACGACATATGAAGTATATGTGGCTACAAATTTTGAGGACACTGACGATCTGGCAAATAAGAAGCTTGTCGCGTCAGGCGAGATGGAGTACGCAGGATACTACACGGTCAACCTGGATGATGTGGTCAAGCTCCCGGATGAAAAGAAATTTGCGGTCATAGTACATATAACCACGCCGGGCAGCAAATACCCGATAGCCATAGAGTATGATGCGGATTCCATGACCGACAGCTTTGACATCTCCGACGGAGAAGGCTATATAAGTCTGTATGGAAATCAGTGGTACAGTGCGGAAAAAGAGAGAAAATGTAACGTCTGCCTCAAGGCATTTACGGATAAGACAGAATAAACAGGAAGTGTATGTAAGCTGTGGGAAAGGAGAACTATTATGGACAAGCTGATATTTGCAACGGGAAATGAAGGAAAGATGAAGGAGGTCCGCATGATACTTGCTGACCTCGGATTTGAGATACAGTCCATGAAGGAGGCTGGGATCGATATAGACATAGTGGAGGACGGACAGACATTTGAGGAGAATGCTCTGATCAAGGCGAGAGCCATCAGCAAGGAGAGCGGATGCCTGGTGCTTGCGGATGACTCAGGACTTGAGGTCGATTACATGGACAAGGCGCCTGGAATATACAGCGCAAGATTTCTTGGTGAGGACACATCGTACAGGATAAAGAACCAGTACATAATAGACAAGCTGGCCGGGGTTCCAGATCCTGAGAGGACAGCAAGATTCGTGTGCGCTATAGCAGCAGTGTTCCCAGATGGAAGCGAGTACACAGAGCGCGGAACCATAGAGGGAATCATAGGCTACGAGGAGCGCGGCGAGAACGGTTTCGGGTATGACCCTATATTTTACCTTCCAGAGCTGGGCAAGACCACTGCGGAGCTTGATCCTGAGGAGAAGAACAAGATCAGTCACAGGGGAAATGCACTGAGACTGATGAAGAACGTCATCAGAGCGCACAGGGAGAGTAAGTGAGAATCAGGAATAAATCAGTTAATGATCAGTGGGATCGATGGATTCTCGTTAGGAGGAATAGATGAAAGTACTGATAATAAGTGACACTCATGGCAAGAGTAGCTGCTTAAAACAGATACACGATATAGTTGGCGACGTGGACATGCTGATACATCTCGGAGATGTTGAGGGAGATGAAAAGCTGATACATGACCTGTTTGACTGTGAGATCCACATGGTGAGGGGCAACTGCGATTACAACCCGGAGCTCCCGATATATGACGAATTCAACATCGGAGACAAGAAGGCATTTATAACCCATGGACACAGGTACAGTGTGAACAGCGGAATCTCCTATCTGGAGGAACTCATAGATCTGGAGGGATATGACTTCGTGATGTATGGACATACACACCGCCGTGACCTGACGTGCTACAAGGATTCATACATTGTCAATCCGGGAAGTCTGGCTCTGCCGAGGGACAACCGGATTGGAACGTATATGCTGCTTGATTTTGACCAGCACGGAACGCCGTTTTTTGCACAGAATGAGCTGCCGAGGGTTGAGTCGAATGTGTCAAGTTTTCGAAGAAAATTTGACATGTAGCATCAGCCCTGCCGAAGGCAGCTTTAAATGGCTGATGTTCCATACCGGAGGAGAAGAAGAGGAAGAAGTTTTTTGAGGATCTGTGGGGATAGGGCAGACCGTTCCAGAAAAATAAATAAGGATTGGAAATAGAATGAAGAAACACGATATAGTTGAAGGTGTGATAGACACATATGAGTTCCCGAACAAGGGAAGTTTTCATATGGATGACAGAAAAGTTACAGTGAAGGGCGCAATAAAAGGTCAGAAAGTGAGCTGCCGTATAACCAAGCTGAAGAAGGGCAAGGCGGACGGAAGGCTCCTTGAG
>NZ_JBEHVV010000032.1:12337-32064 GCF_040227395.1 Coprococcus sp. RTP21428st1_C9_RTP21428_210409 | reverse complement strand
GTTCGGTGTCATGGTCACAGATATGAATGCCATCAGACTCAATCTCTACAAGAGGGAGAGGATAAAGGAGCAGAGCCGGTATCTCAGGTATGAGGAAGCTGTTGGAAGTACAGGACAGTCCCAGGGTATCTACATCCAGTTCCTGGTTGCTGTCATCAACTATATTGCAGGAATGTACAGCCTGGCACCGGAGGAATCGGTACAGTCTAAAACAATATTTATTGACAACCCGTTTGGTGCGGCGAAGGATATATACATATGGGAGCCTATATTTGCCATGCTGGCAGCCAACCATGTGCAGCTCATCGTACCTGCCCGTGGCGCGACCCCGGCCATCACAGGACGCTTTGATGTGAACTATATCCTGGGACAGCAGATGGTGGGCGGAAAGCAGCAGACGGTAGTGGTGGACTACACCAGTAAGACGGATCAGGAAGAACTGGAATATCAGGAACTTTCCTATGAGCAGGCGACCTTCGACTTCATCTAGGGGGATTCAGGTTATGAGTTTCACAGTTTGCCTGAGTGATGTGACATTAAAAATGCGGGATATAGACGTAAGATGATAACATTTAAAATTCTATAAGGGAGAATGTATTATAATGACTTGGAACAGGAAACAGCTTAGAAAGGGAGCGTGGAACACGGTATTTAAGCGGGGACTTATGGCTTGGATGGCCATGGTCGCTGTGTGTTTCATTTTCTCTTATCTTGGGGTAGATGATTCTTCCCAGACAAAATTCGTGAAGGGAATAGATCAGGTGCTTGGACAGGAGACCGAGCATGAGGCTGACAATGTGACCATACTCAAGGAGTATGTAAAGAATATGCCGATGATTGAGCATATGTCGGAGAAAAAAGCCGAGACAGTAGCCCGTGTGATAGACTCGGTGACGGCGAAGCAGACCTGGATCATCAAGCTTTTAGGCGCCAACACGGCATATGTGGAGAGAAATCCCGGCGAGGTCATAGTTATGCTGCTGATATCTGCTCTTATCATGGCTGTTGTCCATTTCTTTATACAGAGTGCGGCGATAGTGGGCAAATGCCGTTATGCCATGGAGTGCAGATACAGTGACAAGGTGTCCGTCAACCGAATGTTTGCACCTTTCCACAGACATTATTTACTCAGACTTATGTGGGTCATGTTCTGTTACAATGTTGTTATGACACTCTGGTGGTTCACGATAATTGGTGGTGTGTACAAGTATTATCAGTATAGGATGGTTCCATATCTCCTGGCGGAGAATCCAAGACTCAAGTGGAGAGATGCGAAGAACATGTCAAGGGAGATGACGAGAGGCTATAAGTGGAAAATGTTCCTGACGGATCTGTCATGCATCCACGTGTGGATGATCAAGGCTATACCGGTTGCAGGACTTCTGGTAGCATTACCGTTTCAGATGGAGCTTGATGTGGAGATGTACTTCTGGTTCAGACAGAATATAGGTGTGGAAAATTTTGTCGAGGAAGCATTCAATGCTGCACCATATAACAAAAAAGCTATCGAGGCTGCTTATCAGTCGGCAGGAGACGCGGGAGTTGCTGAGGTATGGACTAAACCGGCCTATATTCTCCAGGATGTCGCGGTCGAGGTGCCTGAGGGAATGAAGGTGAAGAGTGAATACAGTCTCAGGGACTTCATTTTCTTCTTCTTCGTGTTCTGTTTTATAGGATGGCTTTGGGAGGTCTTGCTCTATATAGTTATGGATCATGTTCTCGTAAACCGCGGGACCATGTATGGACCGTGGCTGCCTGTGTATGGGGTTGGCGGCGTTGCTATAATATTCCTGCTTGACCGCTTCAAGGCAGATAAGGCAAAGCTGTTTGCTATGGCGATGGTGGTATGTGGAATCATAGAATTCATAGCAAGCTGGGCACTGGATTTCTTCTTTAACTCACAGTATTGGGACTACAAGAATGAGTTCCTTAATGTAAATGGAAGAATATGTCTGGTGGGACTCCTTGCGTTTGGCATGGGAAGTCTGTTTGGAGTGTATATAGCGGCACCGAAGCTCAGTGAATTTCTGAATTCCAAGAGCAAAAAAGTGCAGAACATTATATGTATCACATTGTCGGTATTGTTTATCATAGATCTGATATGCTGCGCCATCTTTGGATTTAACAAGGGCGAAGGAGTTGGCGGCACATTATAAAGAGAAGGAACCAATATGACGAAGTCATATAAAAAGGAGGAACCAATATGACGGATATACAGAATGGTAAAATGATTGATCCGGGGAAACAGTCCTGGAATATAAAGGCAGGAGTATTCAGCTCCTGTATGCTGCATATCATTGCGATGGCATGCATGCTCAGTGATCACATGTGGGCAACGTTGTTTCCGTATGTGGATATACTTACGTGCATAGGAAGAATAGCATTTCCGATATTTGCGTTCATGATAGTTGAGGGATTTTACCATACCAGTAATTTCCGCAGATATCTGTGCAGAATGCTGATATTTGCGGTGATATCTGAAGTTCCATTTGATCTTGTGTCCGGAGACAGTGTCCTGTATCTGTTTCATCAGAATGTACTTTGGACATTTCTCATAGGATTACTGCTGATAGCATTGATAGACAAGGTAAGGAAAACGGGCAAGGTATGGCTGTGGATCCCGGTTGCGATTGTTGTGACTCTTGTGGGATATGTGATAGGAACGATCACCATGGTTGATTTCTATGGAGCGGGAGTTGTCATGGTTATAATGTTCTATCTGTTCCGGGGCAAGGAACCATGGAAATTGATAGCACAGCTCGTGTGTATGTATTATATCAATGCACAGCTGCTTAGTGGATATTGTTATACATTTAGTATAGCGGGACATAGCTTTGAATTCCCGCAGCAGGCGTTTGCGCTCATCGCATTGCCGGTGATATGGCTATACAATGGAAAACTGGGATACCATAAGAAGTGGTTTAAATACTTCTGTTATGCATTTTATCCGGGACACTTGCTTGTATTGTACATAATCTGGCAGATGGTGATGTAGACATTGTATGAGCAGAGAATCGGTGGTTTTTGCAGATATTGGGGAAAAGGAGAAATAAGATGAATGCAGCTCATAAGATAGTGGTTTTGGTTGGCAGTATATTCCTTGCTGTCGGTGTTTTCGTGGGAATTATATTTGCAATTGTGGCGGAGCCTGGCAAATTCCCCCTGGCTATGCTGAGCCTTCCGGGAAGTTTCTTACTGATCGGTGGGGGAATGGACATAGTGGTGGCGATATTGGTTCACAACAAGAAGATGATAGTGAAAAAGGGCGTGAGGTATCCTGCAAAGATATATGGATACACGGAGAATACTTCTGTCAGGGTGAACAATACATATATGATGGACACAATCGTGCATTATTTTGACAGCTACCATGTTGAGCGGGAGGCTATAATACCAACGGGATTCACAAGGGGTGCCGGCATGTACCCGATAGGTCTGACGATAGATATATTTGAGTAGAACGGCAAATACGGCTATGATCCGGATTCAGTAAGGGATGAGAGGCTTCCAGGTGAGGAAGAGCTCATGGACGACAAGCCGGTGGCGCCGGATAAGCTGAGACTTGTGGCGGTCAGATGCCCGAATTGTGGTTCGAGTTTCCGTGCAGCGACTGGATATTCCAGCAAATGTCCTTATTGTGGAAATTACTTGAATGTGAATATGTAAGCCTGAAAAAGAGCGTGGGTGAGTCGAACCCACGCTCTAGCAAAAAGGAGATAATTTTATGCACAAACCTACGAAACAACAACAAAAAGATAAAAACAAGCCGTTATAGAAGATTCCACTAAAATGCCGAGAATGAGTCAAAACTGCCCAACTCAATATGCAATTTTACCCGTGTTAAGCGAAAAATACACTTGACATATAACTATTAACCAGTGTGAATTGGTAAAAATATCTATAAAAAAATCAATAAATCACAAAATTTTGCTAATTAATCCAAAAATATTCTATTCTTTCAAATCCCGTATCAACTTATAATGAGTACAGTCAATGAGGCAAGACGAAAAAATAAAACACACAAAGCCAAAGGATGTGTTAAGTTTCAGAAAACTTAACATGCAGCATCAGCCCTTGCCGAAGGCAATTACAAATGGGCTGATGTTCAAAGAACAGGAGGGAATGTAATATGAGAAAAAGAAGAATTTTAGCTGTAGCAGCAGCTGCAACACTTGCTTTATCAATGGTAGGATGTGGATCAGGCGGAAGCTCAAGTGGCGGAAGCTCAAGCAGTGGAGTAGCCAACAAGGACAAGCCACTTTGCTGGTTCAACCGTCAGCCATCTAACAGTTCAACAGGAGAGCTTGACAAGGACGCTCTTAGCTACAACAAGGACACATATTATGTAGGATTTGATGCTAATCAGGGTGCTGAGCTCCAGGGCCAGATGGTTCTTGATTACATCAAGGCAAATGCAGCAACGATCGATCGTAACGGTGATGGAGTCATCGGATATGTACTTGCAATCGGTGATATCGGACACAATGATTCAATCGCACGTACAAGAGGTGTTCGTTCAGCACTTGGCACAGGCGTTGATGCAAGCGGAGCAGTTGATTCAACACCAGCCGGAACAAACGTAGATGGTAAGGCAACAGTAGTACAGGATGCTAAGCTTGATGTTGATGGCAAGACATATACGATCAGAGAGCTTGCATCACAGGAGATGAAGAACTCTGCAGGAGCTACATGGGATGCAGCTACAGCTGGTAATGCAATAGGAACATGGACAGCATCATTTGGTGATCAGATCGATGTAGTTGTTTCAAATAACGATGGTATGGGAATGTCAATGTTCAATGCCTGGGCAAAGGACAACAAGGTTCCTACATTTGGATACGATGCTAACAGCGATGCAGTTGCAGCTATCGCAGAGGGCTACGGCGGAACAATTTCACAGCATGCAGATGTTCAGGCTTACCTGACACTGAGAGTTCTCCGTAACGCGCTTGATGGTGTAGATGTAGATACTGGTATCGGTACAGCAGACGAGGCTGGAAACCAGCTTGAGGAAGGTGTTGACTACAGATACAGCGCAGACGAGAGATCATACTACGCACTGAACGTGGCAGTAACAGCAGACAACTATCAGGATTTCACAGATTCAACAAAGGTTTATGACAAGGTTTCAAAGCAGCTTGACTCAAGCAAGAGTCCAAGCAAGAAGGTATGGCTTGACATCTACAACGCTTCAGATAACTTCCTGAGCTCAACATACCAGCCACTTCTTCAGAACTACGATGACCTTCTTAACCTGAATGTAGATTACATCGGTGGTGACGGTCAGACAGAGTCTAACATCACAAACCGTCTTGGTAACCCAGGCGAGTACGATGCATTTGCAATCAACATGGTTAAGACAGACAATGCAGCATCATACACATCAATTCTCTCTAAGTAATATAAGTTACCTGGATGATTGATCAATAGGAAATGATTTAACTCAGAGGGGTGTCAGACTAAACATTTGATACCCTTCTTTTACTAAGAGCATGTATCAAGTTTTCTATGAAAACTTGATATGTAGCATCAGCCCTCGCCGAAGGCGACTATTAATGGGCTGATGTTCAATGAAAGGAAGTAGAGATATGGCAGAAGATAAGAATAAATACATCTTATCGATTCAAGGCATGAGCAAATCATTCGGCAGAAACAAGGTCCTTAACCATATTAATTTGAATGTTAAACCTGGTTCGATCATGGGACTTATGGGTGAGAATGGTGCCGGTAAATCGACAATGATGAAGTGTCTCTTCGGAACCTATCAGAAGGACGAAGGCACAATAATATTAGATGGAAAAGAAGTAAATTTCTCTGGCCCTAAGGATGCACTCGAGAATGGAGTTGCGATGGTTCATCAGGAATTAAATCAGTGTCTTGAGAGAAGCGTTGTTGACAACCTGTTCCTTGGACGTTATCCAAAGAACTCTCTTGGAGTCATCGATGAGGGCCGTATGAAGAAGGAAGCTTCAGACTTGTTCAGAAAGCTGGGGATAACGGTCAATCTTACACAGCCGATGAAGAGAATGTCAGTTTCCCAGAGACAGATGTGTGAGATCGCAAAGGCTATCTCGTACAATTCCAAGGTAATCGTACTTGATGAGCCTACATCATCACTGACAGCACCTGAGGTTGCAAAGCTTTTCAAGATGATGAGACAGCTCAAGGAGCAGGGAATTTCCCTGATCTACATCTCACATAAGATGGATGAGATATTCGAGATCTGTGATCAGATATCAGTTCTCCGAGACGGTAGTCTGGTCATGACAAAGGACAGCAAGGACACCAACATGAACGAGCTTATATCAGCCATGGTTGGTCGTTCACTTGATAACAGATTCCCACCGGTCGACAATACGCCGGGTGAGACGATCCTCTCAGTACAGGGACTCTCCACAAAGTATGCACCGAAGCTCCAGAACATCACATTTGATGTGAAGAAGGGTGAGATATTCGGTCTCTATGGTCTGGTTGGCGCAGGTCGTACAGAGCTCCTGGAAACTATATTTGGTATTCGTACAAGAGCAGCAGGAAATGTAATGTATGGTGGCAAGATCATGAACTTCACCGGTCCAAAGGATGCTATGGATCACGGATTTGCCCTCATCACTGAGGAGAGAAAGGCAAATGGTCTCTTCCTCAAGGCAGATATCACCTTCAATACCACCATTGCAAATATGAACCACTACAAGAGCGGCGTGGCACTGTCACATGACAGCATGGTTCGTGCCACAGCTGAGGAGATCAAGGTCATGCACACCAAGTGTATGGGACCTGACGATATGATCGCCAACCTGTCCGGTGGTAATCAGCAGAAGGTTATCTTCGGAAAATGGCTTGAGCGTTCACCAAATGTATTCATGATGGATGATCCTACAAGAGGTATCGATGTAGGAGCCAAGTATGAAATATATGAACTTATAATCAACATGGCAAAGCAGGGCAAGACTATCATAGTTGTCTCCTCTGAGATGCCGGAGATCCTGGGTATCACAAACCGTATAGGTGTTATGTCAAATGGACACCTTGCCGGAATTGTAAATACCAAGGAGACTAATCAGGAAGAATTGTTAAGACTTAGTGCTAAATATTTGTAATAGAGAGGAGCATGGATATGGCAGATAAAAATATGATCCTTTCGGCTGATGCAGAGGAAAAACTCCTCAAGCCGATTGATGAATATGTTGGAAAGATACAGGCTCAGATCGATGAACTTCGAGTTGATGGATCTGACAAGGTTCGTAGTTTGAAGAACCATATAGCTATCGCAAAGGAAGATAAGAATTTATCAAAGGAAGAAAAGGATAGCATAATCGCAAAGGATAAGGCAGCCCTGGAGAAGGCAAAGGCAGTTGAGGCAGCCAATAAGGATAAGGTTGCAAAGCTTATCGCTGACGCAGAGGGATACCTTAAGGAGCATTATGACAGCGAGTACTACAGCAAAGTAGTGGCAAGCTGCGAGACTGAGAAGGCAGCAGAAAATGAGTCCTATGAGAGAGTAAAGGCAACACTCAAGACAGAGCATGAACAGACACTTGCAAAACTCTCTGATCCGGAAGAGATCAAGGACGAGAAATATGTATACAAGAACAAGCTCTTTGATGCACAGATGACACATGAGTCAAGACTTCAGGAGATTAAGGACAGAAAGCATGATGCATTTTCACACAAGTATCATCTGATAGATCTCCTTAGAATGTCCAAGTATACATTCATGCAGAGCAGAGCACAGAAATTTGAGAATTACAAGTACACATTCAACACAACACAGTTCCTTTACAAGAACGGTCTGTATATAGTAATCGTGTTGATATTCATTGCACTTTGTATCATAACTCCAATTGTGAAGAACACACAGCTCCTCACAGTTACCAATATACTGAACATACTTCAGCAGGCATCACCTAGAATGTTCCTGGCACTCGGCGTTGCGGGACTTATCCTCCTGACCGGTACCGATCTTTCGATTGGACGTATGGTTGGTATGGGTATGGTTACAGCTACCATTATCATGCACAATGGTGCAAATACAGGTGGTGTGTTTGGACACATATTTGATTTCTCAAGTATGCCGGTTGTAGGAAAAGCATTATTTGCACTTGTTGCATGTATTATCCTCACAACAGTATTTTCAAGTATTGCAGGTTTCTTCATGGCGAAGTACAAGATGCATCCGTTCATTTCAACAATGGCGAACATGCTGATCATCTTCGGACTTGTAACATATGCGACAAAGGGTGTTTCATTTGGTGCTATTGATTCAGCAATACCAAATATGTTCATCCCAACAATAGGAAACTTCCCAACTATTATCATTTGGGCAGTAGTTGCAATCGTAGTAGTATGGTTCATCTGGAACAAGACTACATTTGGTAAGAATCTGTACGCTGTAGGTGGAAACCCAGAGGCAGCAGCAGTTTCAGGTATATCAGTTTTCAAGGTAACACTTGGCGCATTCATCCTTGCCGGTATCCTTTACGGATTCGGATCATGGCTTGAGTGTAACAGAATGGTTGGTTCAGGTAGTGCAGCTTATGGACAGGGCTGGGATATGGACGCCATAGCAGCCTGCGTTGTTGGTGGTGTTTCATTCACAGGTGGTATCGGTAAGATCTCCGGTGTTGTAACTGGTGTTCTTATCTTCACATCACTTACCTACTCACTTACCATTCTTGGTATTGATACAAACCTTCAGTTCATATTCGAAGGTATCATCATCCTTGCCGCTGTAACTCTTGACTGTCTCAAGTATGTACAGAAGAAGTAAGGAACAACAAATTTAACTCTCACAAAACCTTTATATAAAAAGCCGCTCGGATCGTCTACAGGATGGATTGAGCGGTTTTTTTCATAAGGAGGGGCCCGCATAAGCGGGAGGATTCCTTGTGAAGTGCACGAAGTGCACGCATGACGCAAGGCATGTGGATTGGCGGACGCCTTCCTGCATCTATGCCACTTTTTTATGCATGCCACCTAATCACGCAGCCGCTTCCTTCGCTCTATTTTTCTGCAAGGGTTATATGTGGGGGGGAGTTACAATTTTATCCTACAGCAGCTATTTTGTTGGAGATAGGGAAAATATTCCAGATTACGGGAGGGCAAGATGTTCAGCCGGAAACAAGCTGGATCCTAAGCTGGAAACAGGCAAGGTTTCGAGTCACGGACAGGTGAGGAAAATTTCTTGACGGTATAGATGAAGAAATAATAATAAAAGTACAGATATTCTCTGCGGTATTTGATATAATTACACTGCTGGAAAAGACCGGTGAACTGGGTGGCATTTGATATATAGAAAGGATTTCTGTTATATGGATAAATACAAGGTTATCCTTGTCGATGACGAGGAAGAGGTTATAGATGTTATAGAGAGAAAGATCCACTGGGATATGCTCGGATTTGATGTTGTGGGCAGTGCCAACAACGGTGTTAAGGCTCTTGAACTGGTGGAGAAGCTGCAGCCGGATGTGGTCATAACGGACATCAAGATGCCATACATGGACGGCCTCGAACTGTCCAGGAGACTTAACAATGATTATCAGAATATACACATCATCATATTCACAGGATTTGATGAGTTTGAGTATGCCAAGGAGGCAGTGCACCTTGAGATAGAGGAGTACATGCTCAAGCCTATAAATGCCTTAGAACTTTCAGACTGCCTGAAGAGGGTCAAGAACTCTCTGGACAAGGAGAGGGAGGAAAAGCTGAATGTGGAAAAGCTTGCAAATTATTTCAATGCATCTCTGCCTGTTCTTCAGACAAATCTGTTTGTATCCCTGATAGAGGGCAGAGTGAGCGAGTCGGATTATGAGAAATTCCTTGCAGCATACCAGATAGATATGAAGGGACCATTTTATTGCTGCGCGGTTTTTCATACATCGGAGCATCACGTTCCAGATGGAATGAACCCACTTCTGTTGTCAATGTCGGTGGAACAGCAGATCAAGGACAGAATTGCTGATACATGGACATGCCAGGTATTTACATACTTGGGCAACACAGTGCTCATCATCGAGATAGCCTCAGAGGATGCCATGGCGGAGCTGACGGATGCCTGTGACAGATTCTGCAGATGGGCTTACCGAGTCATGGGCGCAGTGGTTACTGCCGGGATTGGCAGAGTGTGCGACAGTCTTCTGAATATCAACAATTCGTATGAGGGTGCCAGGGAAGCTGTGTCATACAGGGTTTTATACGGAACCCAGAGGGCTATAAACATTGCTGAGATCGCACCGAAGGAGCAGAAGGCAGCAGTACAGTATGAAGATGCAAATATGCATGAGCTTATCAAGTCAATATATCTTGGCAAAAGAGATGCCATTGAGGGCGCAGTACATGATGAGATAGAGAAGCTGCACAGATCTGCACAGACCATGAACAGGTACAAGCTGACACTCGTGGAGATGGTAGGAACATTCTACAGATTCTGCGCAAATAATTTTATAGATTTTGACAATTTTTCAGGTGGAATCAGTAACCCATATGAGAAGGTTCCGGAGATGGATGAAGTCACACTCACAGCATGGCTCATAGACACATCTATGGCGATCAGCGAGGAATTGAAAAATGCCAGAAATAACACATCCAGAAGAATGGTAACGGATGCCCAGAATATGATAGTTGGCAGGTATATGGAGCCTGATCTGTCGCTGGATACGGTGTGCTCAGAGCTTGGTGTGTCCAATTCGTATTTTTCATCGGTGTTCAAGAAGGAGACAGGCAAGTCATTTATCTCGTATCTGACGGATTACAGGATGGATCACGCAGCCAATCTCATACTTGAGACAAATGAGAAAAGCTATAAGATAGCAGAGCAGGTGGGATATCAGGATGCAAATTACTTCAGCTATGTGTTCAAGAAGAGATTTGGAATGTCGCCATCAAAGTACAGAACTGAACATACGGGGAATAAGTAGAGCAGAGAAAAAATAATGGGAGTAGAATTGTTTTGAAGATCAGAGAGAAAAAGAAGGGTGCTCAGGGCAAAAAGCAGAAAAATAAATATTCTCTGCGCACGAGGCTGCGAGGCTGGTTTCATCATGGCAGATTTATAGGATTTGACATACAGTCAATAATCATGGCGGTGCTCACAGGACTGACGATAACCACAACTGTTGTTATGGGGTTTCTTATTTACAATAGATTCAAGCTTGCGATAAAGCAGACTGCAGTGTCAAATGCAGAAAGTATGATAGAGAGTACTGTGGATAAAGTGGATACAGACCTGGCAGGCATCAGACAGATATCTAATGGAGTGAATTATAACATTATCCAGGAATATGACATCTCCAGTCAGGAGTTCAGCAGACAGTTCAGCCTTTTATATGAGGTGAATGTTGACAAAGTGCAGAGTATGGCGTTGTACGACAATTCCGGGAAGCTTGTTGCTGCGGAGCCGGTTGCAGTGCAGAAGGATAAGGTTAATGTCGAGGAACAGGAATGGTACAAGAATGCATCTGAAGATATAGAGAATATGCACTTTTCTACACCTCATATACAAGATCTGTTTCAAGATGGCGCCAACAGGTATTATTGGGTCATATCCCTCAGCCGTTCTGTTGATATCAATGATGGAGATAAGCCGGTAAACGGTGTGCTTCTGATAGATATGAAGTATTCCGTGATCGAGGAGGCTCTTTCAAGGATCAATGATTCTTCAAGTGAGACTTATTATTATCTGTGCAACCGTGACGGAGATATCATATATCATCCGCGAAGAGCAGAGATAGACAGAGGCTTTTTCACAGAGGAAAGTGCAGAGGCAGCGGTATACGATGACGGTACATATGAGATCAAGATGACGGGTGGCAAAGAAAATGTTGTTGTCAGCAGTATAGCCTACACTGGATGGAAGATCATAGGAGTTGTCCCGGAAAGTGTTCAGACTGCCAGCATCAATCAGTACAGATATTACATCATAACTACGGTTGTGATATTGCTTATGATGCTCTTGTGGGTGAACAGGATCATAACAAAGAAAATCTCAAAGCCTATACTTAAGCTGAATGAATCAGTAAAGTCATATGAGACAGGTGGAACCACGGATATATATATTGGAGGATCTTCCGAGATAAGACATCTGGGATATTCGGTCAAGAAATCCTATGAGCAGATAGAGATTCTGATGCAGGAGATAATCAGACAGCAGAATGAGCGGAGAAAGAGTGAGATGGATGCGCTCCAGAGTCAGATCAATCCGCATTTCCTGTATAATACACTGGAGTCCATAACATGGATGGTGGAGGCGAACAGAAATACAGATGCAGTATTTATGATATCTGAGCTTGCAAAGCTGCTGAGGATAAGTCTGTCAAAGGGCAGGACTGTCATAAGGATAGCGGACGAGATCCGGCACAGCACGAGTTACATGAACATACAGAAGGTAAGATATAAAGAAAGATTTGCTACAGAATTTATCATAGACGAAGAGATAAATGACTATTGTACAGTTAAACTTATCGTGCAGCCGATCCTGGAAAATGCAATATACTATGGTGTGGGCAACATGGATGAGGACGATGGCGGCAAGATAACTGTCCGCGGTGAGAAGAAGGGCGACGACATATACATTTCAGTTGAGGATAATGGCATGGGTATGTCGGAGGATGTTGCCCGGAACATCCTTGTGGACAACAATAAGGTGCCAAAGCATGGCTCCGGAGTGGGTGTTATCAATGTTCACTCCAGGATAAAGCTGATGTTTGGCAGCGAATATGGATTAAAGGTTTACAGTGAGCCGGACGAGGGAACAAAGGTTGTCATTCACATTCCAGCCATTCCTTACACGGAGGAGAACAGAGAGAGACTTGAGAGGCAGGATTTTGGAAGGGGGATGGCGACAGATGAAGAAGAGTAAGATAACATTCCTGATCGCGGAGCTGTTTCTGGTGGTTATAGCCGGATTCTTTATACATCAGATATTCCGGGAAAATGTGCCTCAGAAAAGAGTAGCGGTCATACTTTCAAATTCCGGTGATAAGAGGTGGGATGGACTTATAAATGGACTAAAACAATCAGCAAATGTCAATGATGTCCATCTTATCATATGCAACACCGATGATATCGAGTCAGCCCAGGATGAGAAGGAGCTCATAGATGAACAGCTTGAAAATGATGTAGATGCATTCATAATTTGTCCTGCACCGGGCGAGGATACATCGGATATGCTGGGACAGCTTGGCGATGTACCATTTGTACTTATAACCCAGGATGCATACAGTGAAGATGGCGCCTCGGGATTTGTCACGATAAAACCTGATAACTACAAGATAGGATATACCCTTGGAGAACAGATCAGGGCAAATGATGCGGACGGACTCCGTGGCAAAAGCATAGGCATTATAACCGGATATTCCCAGACAGAGGGAAGTGTGAGCGGAAAAGCAGGACTTATGGATGCGATAGAAGAAACCGGATGCGAGGTGAGCTGGGTGTACAGCCGATGTGGCAATCAGAACATATGTGACATTGTGGATATTCTGGGAAAGGTGGACTACATGGTTGTGATGGACACATATGCGATTGATGAGATAGGAGAGAATGCGGATAACGGTATGTACAATGGCGCCCAGATATATGGAATGGGGACCAGCGTAAAATCTGTGGCGCTGCTTGATGCGGGCAAGATAAAGTGCCTTGTTATTCCGGATGGATACGGTGTTGGCTATGCCAGTGTGACAGAGGTAGTAAAGGGTCTGAATAGCAGATTGTATACGATGAAGAGTCGGGAGGAGGGCATAAAGATAATATACAGTGACGATTTGTTCTCCGATGATGTAGAGAGGTTTTTATATTCATATGAGTAGACAGAAACGAAGAAAAATATATGTGCTTTTGCTGGCAGCTGCGATGATAGTCTCGCTTATGGGCTGCGGCAGCAGCAATAAAAAATCAAACAAAACCATGAGAGTCGGGGTGGTCACTTATACAGCAGATGATCCATTCATAAATGCCATGATTGAAAAGGTGAAATCTCAGCTTAAGACTATGGAGACCACAAACATGAATGTGATAGTATCGGTGAGAAGTGGTGATAATGATCAGCGTGAGCAGGATGAGATAGTTGATGAGATGATAGATGCAGGCTGCGATGTGCTGTGTGTAAATCTTGTAGACAGAACCGCACCGGCAAATATTATCAAGTCAGCAAGGCAGAGTGATATACCAGTGATCTTTTTCAACAGAGAGCCGGTGCGTGATGACCTGATGCAGTGGGAAAAGCTCTACTATGTTGGCTGTGACGCAAAAGAATCCGGTGATATGCAGGGGGAGATTGCGGCAAATTATATAAAGAAGCACAGCGAAGTGGATCGCAACGGTGATGGCAAGATACAGTATGTTCTTCTGGAGGGGGAGGCCGGACATCAGGATGCCATAAGCAGAACCGACTGTTCGGTGAAGACCATCATGGATAAGGGAGTGGATCTTGAGAAGCTCAGTTATCAGTTTGCAGACTGGAACAGAGGTCAGGCGGAGAACAGAATGACTCAGCTTATAAGTCAGTATGGCAGTCAGATAGAGCTTGTCATATCCAACAATGATGAGATGGCACTGGGCGCAGTTGAGGCGTACGATAACTCAAGTATAAGCCGGGACAAATGGCCTGTGATCTTTGGAATAGACGGACTTGATGATGCTCTCCAGGCGATAAAGCAGGGAAACATGCAGGGAACAGTTTACAATGACAAGGAGGCCCAGGCGGGAGAGATAGCGCGGTTGGCAGTTGATCTCTTCAAGGGAAACAGCCTTGATGGTCATAATCTTGACGAGGGCAAATATTACGTGTCGCCTTACTGGAAGGTCGATGTTGACAGCGTGGATGATTTCCTGCTCAGATAAAGGTAACCAACTGATACATGAGTAAACAATCGTGAATTAAAAGCATATATAATTGGCGAAGATCTGTCTGGAAAAATTATCAAGAATTAATGTAAAGATACAGATCCAATTATATATTCGGGAAGGATGCATATGGAAAATAGCTGGATAGAAGAATTTTACAAAGAGACGGATGCAGATAAGAGACTTGAACTGCTGGAAAATAACAGCACGGATATGGATGGTGACAGCGCCGGTTCGTCTACTGTCTTCCGTCAGAGATTGTGGACGGCGAGATATGGCAAGAGAAAGCCGAAGAATGATGCATTTGTGGGCTGCCTTATGGAGCTCAAATACATATCGGAGGGCGGTTCTGTTGACATCGGAGGTCAGAAAAAGAAACAGGCTGTGGAGATTATAAGCAAGCTCTGCCTGTTCGACGCAGACAGAAGAAGTGTCGAGGAACAGGAGATATTGCTATATGAACTCAAGAATGCGTTTCTCAAGTTCATCGAGGTGAGCAGAGGCGGCAGAGGTTTCACATCCATAGCATTTGGTATGGGGCAGCTCTCGGATGAGGGCGTGGCGAAGAAGATCGCAGATCAGATAAGCTCCATAGCATTTGACGCGCCGCACATGCTGCACATGGACAAGGAATTTGCCATACTTCAGAGTGCCGCACTGGCGGCGTTCAGGCAGGAGTATCCGAACAGGGAGCATTTCTTAAGAAAATGATAGCATACGTATCTATTGTGCCTGTTTTGGCGTTATCTCATGAATGTATGGATTCGAAGATAGAATAAGTATCATCAGAATCCTTGGTGTTCATAAATATCACTTCATCCCTTGTCTTTATCATGATGATGGGATAACTGTCTGCGTATACATACAGCTCACATTTGCCGTAGGTGCTGCTCTTGAAATGACCGATCAGGTATTCATCGGTGGCACCTCCGTTTGTGCGAACAAAATCGTCGTCTGGCAGTTCATTCAGAAGCTGAACCTCCTCGATGTCATCAAAATATATCTCCGATGAGTATATGGCAGCAGACACTGTGAGTTTGTTGGAGTCAAGATGAGTGTCAATATGCACGTTTATGAATGGCACAAGCACGCCTATCGTCCAGACAATGCAGGCGGTGATAAGGATATATGTAAGTCCTGTAAAAATCTTTGCGCTCCTGGTGGCATAGTTAAATGTATAATTTCCACTTTGCAATCTGTTCTGAACCAGCACATGCGGGTCGGAAGGATTGTAGTAATATCCGGTTTTCCAGTATTCGTCGTCATCCACGTAGAGAGGCTGGGTGTCGGCTGCCAAGAGTTCACGTTTTCTGCTCTGAGCCATGAGTAGAGGCGTAAACAATCCGATGGCTGCGAGAGTCTGGATAAATATATAGACATAGAGTGCGGAGCTGCACAGCGAGACATCGACAAGCGCACCCTTGAAATTCAGGATATCAGAAAGCGAAATTTGCCGGGACTTACTGGCTGATGATATGCAATGAATCAGGGTGTCAATAGTGATATATACCCATGCGACAGCATTTGTTGCCGAAAGAATCAGCATTGCAAGTCCCTTGTATATCTTCATGGTTCTGTTGACGGTCTGGTTGAGCTGGGTATCCGAGCTGTACACAGTTCGCTCGTGCCGGTTTACATATATGTGGAATATCATGGATGTAAGTGACATCAGGACGGAGCAGAGTCCCATTATTATCATTGTGGTTGATATGACCGCACTTTTCCCTATCGCAAATGGCACTAGGCAAATGAGTTCTACAAGGATTATTATTCCATGATAATTGAAACTGATCTCACTTTTGCCGATCTGGGTTGACACATTTGTATCAATGTAACGTTTTCTTCTTTGATCAGGGACCACCCAGTCATTTTTCATCTTTAGGGCATACATTTTCCTGTGCGCGGAGTTGTTTGCATATGTTATCCAGAAACAGAATGCGATCATCCAGACAGTGTATGCCAGTATGAATATAATGATCTCCCAGAACACGACAAAGCACAGGGCTGTTCCAAGTATGAGATTTATCCAGATAATCCGGTTCATCTTACGTTTGGCTGCAGCAACAATATTCAGGACGGTTTCGTCTTCAATGTGTTCCTTTGGAATGTGGACACCCAGGAGCATTCCTTCGGTATACGAATAATTACTTGTATATACGAACTTCATTATGAGCAGTATGAAGAAGTTCATAAACAGGAATATGATAAATAATGCTATGCTCATATGTTGCTCCTTTCTAGTAATTTAAGTGGATATTTGGATTGGAGAAGACTTCATTTTGGAATATACTTCATCGCACAACTTGAGGAAATCATCCCGGTTCATTCCGGTTATGCTTGCCTCGGCGGACAGAAGTTCCAACTCTGACTCCAGCTTGTCACGGAACTCGGCGTCCATATTGATATTTTCTGATACAAATGCTCCAAGCCTTCTGTCAGTTCTGATATATCCCTCATTTTTTAGTATCTGGTATGTCTTATTCACAGTCATTGTGTTCACGCCGGCATCCGCCGCAAGCTGTCTTACAGTGGGAAGCTTTTCGCCTGGCTGTATCTCGCCTTTGCCGATTCCCTTTACTATCTGATTGCGCAGCTGTACGTATATGGGTGTGTCACTGCTCATGTCAAGCTCTATGATCATGTGGTGGCCCTCCTTCTTGTATTATCTGTATTATAATATATAATACAGATTCCGCAATAAGTCAACTATGAAAAACCGCCGTATAAATAAAAATCATCCGTGAGCAAGTTGATTACCCACAGATGATCCTTATATCTTGTTAAATTTTATTTTTGTGTAGCTGATTTTTGCAGTTCCAATAAACGTTCATTTGAAATGGTATGAAAATACGAGTTCAATACTTTTGAATAGTTTATAGTTATTTAATTGTATTTCTAAAATCAGCGTGTTATATTTCGTTTATCATGTTATGTGTAATTCCGAAATTGATCTTTGCAGTACTTCACTGCGATTATCACAAAATAATTCAAATTAATATGGAGACGGTAGAGGTGTGTTGCCGCTCAGGTTTTGCTATAGTATAATTATAAAAAATATGGCTATAAATTCATGCAACTATCCTCTATTGGTTTCTTTACTTTTCATAGAAACAAGAGGAGGAAGGTTTGTATGGGAGAAAAGGATATAACAGAAAAGATACTGGCAGATTATAATGATGTATTTGCAGATATAGTAAATGTATTGTTGTTCGGTGGAAAAACAATTGTTGACGAGGTGTTAAAGCTCATGAGCGTATTGACGCAGGACGAAAGATTTGAACAGTCGCAGGCTAACGGAAATAAAGGAGGTTTAAAAAATATGTGTGAAGTACTTGATAGGGCGGAAGCCAGAGGAGAAGAGAGAGGAATATCTATAGGCGAGGCGCGAGGAGAATTAAAGGGTGCAGTGAGGGCATATTTGGATGTGAAGGTTCCTATAGAAGAGATAGCGAAGAAACTGAACATATCAGTGGAGGAAGTCCAGAAGATAGCCGACACACTATAGGAGATGAAAAACATGCAGGTACACACACTTATATCTTCGGAAAATGGTCCGATCATCCTCTGGGTCATGTACCCACACAGGGGAGATGAACTGGAGCACACAGCGGATTCTATCAGAGAACTGGTGGGAGAAGAACAGTTTACACTTGTTGCGATACAGATAGATGACTGGAACAGGGATCTCTCACCGTGGAGATCGGATGAGGTCGATGGATCATTTGCCGGAGAGGCAGGACGGACACTGGATTATATAGAGCAGCAGGTCGTACCGCAGTTGGATATTCAAAGCCAGGCGAACAGACCTCTTTATATCATGGGATACTCGCTTGCCGGGCTTTTTGCACTTTGGGCAATGTATCAGACGGATATATTTGCCGGATGTGCCACGTGTTCGGGCTCAATGTGGTATCCGGGATTCACTGAATATGTAAACAGCCAGCCAACACTTGCGAATAAACGTATATACATCAGCCTCGGCGGCAAGGAATCGCGGACATCCGACAGGCTGATGTCAACTGTTGCGGATCGGACAAAGGAGATTTGCGACCTGCTGAAGAAGGACAACGATGTGATATATGAGATAAATCCAGGTGGGCATTTTGCCGATTCCGGGAAGAGGCTGGCGAAGGCTGTGAAGTGGATAGAGAAGGCAAAAGGATAACAAAAAGCACAGGAGAGCACATATATACAATCGTTCACTGGCAGAACGATACGAGGCATAACATATACCGGATAGATATATATTTTTATCGGAATAGATGATAATATATGGGGCAGACATATGGAGTAGATAGATTAATGGCAGACACGATCCGGTAAGTATATGCAGCGAAAAATCAGATCGTGGTAAGCTGGAAAGAAGGGCAACATGGGTAAACAGACAAAGAAAAAGAAAAGCACAGGAGCAGCAAAGGAGATATTTGCAAAGCCCCCAGGAAGGCTCGGCAAATGGAATGCGATAGCATTTGCAGTGCTTGTTGTGGGAGAGCTTATATACTATTATGCGGCAACACCGGCGATCAATATACAGAGTACAAGTTTCTGGGTATGGATGGTCATTTCAGTTGCGCTTGTTGGCTTTTGTACGCTTGATTTCACGGTGGAGAGTAATGATACCAGAAGTGTCGCAACGAAAGCAACGAAACCGGCAGCATGGATAGTAGTAATAATGATAGCGGTCGGACTCATTATGGTGGCGGCGTCATCCAAACTGTTTTGTGCATCAAAGTATGCAAGTCTCATCAATATAGAGGATGGAGATTTCCAGACAGATATCCCGGAGAGCAGGCAGATAAATGACATTGCGCTGATGGATACAAGCACAGCGAGGATCATAGGTGAGAGAGCCGTCGGTTCACTCTCGGATGTGGTCAGCCAGTACG
>NZ_JBEHVV010000032.1:0-12185 GCF_040227395.1 Coprococcus sp. RTP21428st1_C9_RTP21428_210409 | reverse complement strand
GAGGCACACTATATACAGACTGAAAAGCCTATAGTGTATTCACCTTCAGCGTATTTCAACAAGAACCTGTACAGACATGTCCAGATGGCTTATCCGACATATATATTTGAAGGTTTCTATCTGGAGCTCAATGACGATGGCAATCCATATTACATCTGTCCGGTTCTTGAGTCGCATGCAGGACTCTTCGGTGCAAAGGATGTAAAGGGCGTGGTTATATGCGATCCGTGTACGGGCGATACAGAGTACCATGAAGTCAGTGATGTTCCACACTGGGTGGACCGTGTATATGATGGCGACCTGGTGTGCCAGAAATACGACTGGTACGGCGAGCTCTCAGGCGGCTACTGGAACAGCGTATTTGGCAATAAGGGCTGCAAGAGGACTACGGATGATTATGGTTACAAGGTTATGGACGGCGATGTGTGGGTATATACAGGTGTCACATCGGTAAATGGTGACGAGTCCAACATAGGATTTGCTCTGATGAATCTCCGGACAGGAGAGAGCAAATATTATAAGGTGGCAGGTGCAGAGGAATACTCAGCCATGTCATCGGCAGAGGGGCAGGTACAGCATCTTGGTTATAAGGCATCCTTCCCATCACTCATCAATATCAGCGGAATACCAACCTACATCATGGTCTTAAAGGACAACGGTGGCCTGGTAAAGATGTATGCGCTTGTCGATGTGGAGAAGTACAATATTGTAGCTACAGGCACTACCCAGAAGGACGCACTTGCGGCATACAACAAGCTGCTGGCAGAGAACGGACTTAAGAGTACGCAGAGCATGACGGACGATATACCAAACAGACAGATCACGGTAGCTGATATCAAATATATCAACATGGATGAGACGACATATGTGTATATCACGGATGAAAATGGCAATGTATACAAGCAGGATTTCTCAGAGAACGAGGAACTGATATTTATACAGAGCGGGGATAAAATAAAAGTATTTTATCAGGAATCAGACAACGGAATAAATGACATAATATCTGTTGAGAGATAGATTTATTCACTAAATAAAGGCTCTCCCTGTGATAAACAGGGGGAGCTTTTTGCATGATAATGTGGTATTATAGAAATATCTTATTGAGAATAAATCTATATAACTGATTAATTATGATTGACAAGGAGGTTATTATCATGGATAAAAAGGCGATCTACAGTTTATCATACGGGATTTTCATGTTGTCCACAAAGCTGGGCGACAAGGCAAATGGCTGCATCATCAACACCTGTATACAGGTGGCGAACAATCCAACGCGGGTTGCGATATCGGTTCTCAACACGAATTACACATGTGATCTGCTCAAGGAGAGTGGTGTGTTTGCCCTTAGTGTACTTGACGAGCAGTGTACATTTGACTCGATAAAGCACTTCGGTTTCCAGTCGGGAAGAGATGTGGACAAATTCGAAGGAATAAAGATGCCGGAGGATATCAACGGAATCCCATACATGGGCTGGTATGCCTGCGCGGTCATCAGTGGCAGGGTGGTTGAGCGTCATGACCTTGGAACACACACGTTGTTCATCGCGGAGGTGGTAGACGCAAAGACATTGTCAGACAAGGCGCCTCTCACATATGCTGATTATCAGGCACATGTAAAGCCAAAGGCAGACAAACCTCCTAAGACAGATAAGAAGATAGTGGGATGGCGCTGCAAGATATGTAACTATGTATATGAGGGAAGTGAGCTTCCGGCAGATTATGTATGTCCTCTGTGTGGACACGGAGCAGACGACTTTGAACCTATATATGAGTAATGTAAGATATGCCGCTATCGGCAAGAAATGAACGGTTTCAAATCTTGAAAAAGTTGATTTTTTGCCGGTAACGGCATATACTATCTATATACAAAACACTGTGCAGATGATAAAAGCCTATTGCGTAAAAGGAGGGATTTTCATGGGTTATATTTCAGTTGCAGAGACTGCAAAAAAATGGAATGTGTCAGAACGAACCGTTAGAAATTACTGCGCTCATGATAAGATTCCTGGGGCTTTTCTGACGGGAAAGACGTGGAATATACCGGATTCTGCGCAGAAACCAATGCGTCAATCTGCGGGAGAAGAGAACCGGGATCTGCTGACTGTGCTGAGAGAAGAGAAAAAAAATGGAATTAAAGGTGGCATTTATCATAAGATACAGGTGGATCTCACTTACAATTCCAATCATATAGAGGGCAGCAGGCTCAGTCATGATCAGACACGGTATATATATGAGACAAATACTATAGGCGTGAGTGATCAGGCGATAAATGTTGACGATATAGTCGAGACGACCAATCATTTCAGGTGTATAGATCTGGTGATCGATGATGCAAAGAACTTATTAAGTGAGAAAATGATAAAGGAATTGCATTTGATTCTCAAGAATGGAACTCAGGACTCACGAAAAGAATGGTTTGCGGTGGGATATTACAAGAAAGTTCCGAATGAGGTGGGCGGTCATGATACGGCTTTGCCGGAAGAAGTTCCAGAGAAAATGAAAAATCTCCTTGCAAGATACCGCAAGCTCAATGAAAAGACACTAGATGATATTCTGGATTTTCACCATGAATTTGAAAGTATTCATCCGTTTCAAGATGGCAATGGCAGGGTTGGCAGGCTGATATTGTTCAAGGAGTGTCTGAAATATGATATAATTCCATTTATCATAGATGAAGATCTCAAATGGTATTATTATAGAGGACTTTCAGAATGGAATAGAGAAAGAGGATATCTGCGGGATACCTGCCTTACTGCGCAGGATAAGTTTAAAAAGTACCTGGACTATTTCAGGATACAGCACAGAGATTAAAATAATGGAGGAAATTATGGACAGAGAAAGAATGATGAAGAACGTAGCAGAGATATTCAGCCGCGGTGCGGTGGAGAAGAATCTTCCGGCATGGGTAAATATGCGCCACGCCTGGAAAGCAAGTGATGCGGCGAGAGACAGAGGGCTTGAATATCCGGCAAATGTTGTACAGATAAAGAATCTGGATTACAAAAAGGAGCTTGATGAGGTCCGTTTCAATGAGCTGATTGAAATATGGAACAAAGGTCAGCATACAAATGACAGTGATAACAGTGTACAGTTACAGAACAAAGAGATCTTGAATGACACAGTTGATTTAACGTATGAGGCTGATGAAACTCCAAAGAGCAGATGTGAAGGATTAGAGAGAAATGTTGTAAGATTTGCCGATTCTGGGGATGCCGCAGACGTGGATTCTGCAAGCTATACATCCAACAGCTACATGGATATCTGTGTTCCTATATCATATATGTCAGATGAAAACAGAAAATATCCGGTGATAGTGAGCGTGCATGGCGGAGGCTGGTTCTATGGTGATAAGGAACTGTACAGCCACTATTGCTGTCTTCTTGCGGAGCACGGGTATGTGGTGGTGAACTTCAACTATAGATTGTCACCGCAGAACAAATATCCTGCTGCTATAGAGGATGTGGCGTATATGGTGAGATACATTCACGAAAATTCCCAGATACTTGGAATAGATATGGATAACTTCTATATGGTCGGTGATTCGGCGGGGGCACAGCTCACGGCAAATTATTGCATCATAGCATCAAACAGTGATTACAGGGAAAAGCTTGATTTCTTCACATATGATCTACTGCCTAAGAAGGTCTGCCTTAACTGTGGTGCATACAATATGGCAGAGAGAAATGACAATGTATCCGCATGGTATCTGAAAAATGCTGTGACTGAGGAACAGTACAAGCTGTTTAAGGATCAGCTTGATTATGTAAATGCTGATTTCCCGGAGGCGTATCTCATGTACAGTGTAAATGATGATCTGTCATCACATACAAAAGTGTTGGATGAGGTGCTGAACAAAGTTGGAATTGCACATATCACAAAAGCGTATGGACAGAACAATCCTGACAGTGGTCATGTATTCCATATGAATATGTACAATCCAGAGGGAATACTCTGTAACGAGGATGAGTGTGCATTTATGAAATAAAAAAACTGTTTGACAACACGACATCAGAATGCTATCCTAAAAATCAGAAAAAGGCAAAGACAGGAAGGAGTACTTAAGTCACTGTCACTTCAGAGAGTAGGCGTTTGGTGCGAGCCTATAGGACACCTTAAGGAAGCAGTCCCCGAGCTGTGACCGCGAAAGATTTCCGGGTAGTGGTCAACGGAAGGTTCCACGTTATAGGAACAACGATAGTGATGGCTGTCGGCTGAGAGCAGGAATAAGTTCCTGAATTTAGGTGGTAACACGGACAAGAAAGTTCGCCCTAAGCATATTATAAGTATGCTTAGGGCTTTTTGCGTTTTCAGGGTGACAAGCTGCTGCGATGCACGAGCTTGCTCGGGAGCATCGGCAGATGCGGAGTAATCTCGAAGAAAACGCAGGTTAAAACCAACAATCAGCAAACACAGACAACAAGGGATCAAGAGATATAAAGGAGTGTGTATCATGAGAAAATTCGAAAAATCATCAAAGCTTGACAATGTGTGTTACGACATAAGAGGTCCTGTTATGGACGAGGCAAACAGAATGGTGGCTGAAGGGGTAAATGTCCTCAAGCTGAACATAGGAAATCCTGCACCGCACGGACTTATGGCGCCTGATGAGGTGGTCAGGGATATGGCATATAATCTCAGAGATACTGAGGGATATTCAGATTCAAAGGGACTTTTTTCTGCAAGAAAGGCAATCATGCAGTACTGCCAGCTGAAGAATATTCCAAATGTAGGAATCGATGACATATACACAGGAAATGGAGTCAGCGAGCTTATTACCATGTCCATGCAGGGGCTGCTGGATTCTGGTGATGAGATACTTGTCCCAATGCCAGACTATCCATTGTGGACAGCATCTGTCAACCTGGCAGGAGGAACAGCGGTTCATTATCTCTGCGATGAGCAGTCCAACTGGTATCCGGATATAGAAGATATCAAGAAGAAGATAACCTCAAGAACAAAAGGAATCGTAGTCATCAACCCTAACAACCCTACAGGAGCTCTCTATCCAAAGGAGGTTCTTGAGCAGATAGTTCAGGTTGCAAGGGAGAATGAGCTTATCCTTTTTGCTGATGAGATATATGACAGACTTGTCATGGACGATAAGGAGCATGTAGCTCTTGCATCTCTGGCACCAGATCTTTTCACCATAAGCTTTAACGGACTGAGCAAGTCCCACCGAGTTGCAGGTTACAGAGTTGGCTGGATGTGTCTGTGTGGAAACAAGAGCAATGTGAAGGGATACATAGAGGGACTTAACCTCCTGTCATCCATGAGACTTTGCTCAAATGTTCCTGCCCAAAGTATAGTTCAGACCTGTCTTGGCGGATATCAGAGCGCAGATGAGCTGCTCCTGCCTGGAGGCAGGATCTATGATCAGAGAGAGTATATTTATAAAGCACTCTGTGATATACCGGGAATAAGTGTGGTTAAGCCGGAGGCAGCGTTCTACATATTCCCTAAACTTGACAAGGATAAGTTCAACATCACAAATGATGAACAGTTCGCTCTTGATCTTCTGAGAGATAAGCACATCCTCGTCACATGCGGAACGGGATTTAACTGGAAGGATCCGGATCACTTCAGGATAGTATATCTTCCAAATATGGAGATACTCAAGGAGGCAACCGCAAAGCTGGCTGATTTCCTGAGTTATTATCACCAGTAAAATATCAGGCACTAATATAAAATGTCAAATAACAGGAGTCTCATATGTAGGGCTCCTGTTATTTTTTTGAAGAAGATTTAAGATTCCCATATATTGCGGAATATATGTATATAAGTTTATTATAAAAGCAGGGACAACATGGGGGATAATTTAAGATAGGGGGGACATATGAAAACAAACTTATTTCTGATAACAAAATACTGGAGATATCATAAAAAGCAGTTTGCGAGCATGCTTACCTCGATAGTGATATTAACGGCTTTCCTGTTGATTGCACTTTTGATGGAGAGAACAGAATGTAGACGGCAGTATGATGACAAGCTGCGGGGAAGTAGTAAGACATTTTACCTGTATAGCAATCTTGGCAGTGATGCATATGAGGAGATGTCACAAGACAAAAGGGTCAGCATGATCGGGCGTACGGCTATATGTGGAAAGCTGGGAAATGACAAAACACAGTATACATATGGTACATATATTGACGATACGGCAGAGGAGCTTGAGTATGTAAAGCTTTCGTCGGGAAGATTCCCTGAAAAAACCGGGGAGGCAGCAGTGTACGATTATGTGTTGGAGGATATGTTTTTTACTGTTGATCCTGACTCGTATGTTGGAAAGGAAGTAACATTTGACAGTTACGATTTGGATGATACATATCTGTTGAGAACAGGTAGACATGTGGGACAGATTACGTTTACTATCACAGGTGTATTGTGTACAGACAGCAGAAGAGATCTTAAGGAGAACAGAGTAGACTGGGGATCTGACCTTTCGGAAGTACAGATGCCAACTATATATCTGTGGCGGGATGACTGTGATTTGGATGAGAATACATTCGTATATACTGCTGTCTCACTGTATGGTGATGACGAGATAACAGAGCAGTCGGAGAGCGCTATGGAAGAGTTTGCGCAGGATTATTATGACAAAACTGGAATATGGCCAAGATCCGGCCGCAGCAGATCGGCTGCAGAAGATATCTGCAACATTACCCTTGGAAACGAGAAGCTCAACAGCGAAAGTTATCTGTCGGACTCTGTCCAGGGGATACTATATTTCAGTGTCATTGCTGTGATCTTGTCGGCTATATCCCTGTTTGGCGTGATGATAACTGTTATGAGCGAGAGACAGAAATCCCTGGATATCGTGAGAGATATAGGAGCCAGCCGGATGAAAGTGGCTTGGATACATATATTGGAATGGGGAATCCTGTTGGTTTCTGGAGTGGTATGCGGCGGAGTCGTTGGAATCACTGTATATGAAGTCATACTTGAGATTCAAAGTCGTTTTCTGGGGTTGCCTAAATTGCGCGGTTATACAGTGGAGTGGTGTGTACAGCAGATTACGGAAAATCCGTTTGTAATCTCTGTTGTGTGTGCAACAGGTACATTTACCCTTGGATATTTACTTTTTTATATATATCTTCATATAAAATCAAGAAGAAGGCTTATAAGAAGAGATCGTGTGAGATCATTCGGGAGAATCAAGTCGGTGGTTTCCGGTATTCCATTTGCAAATATAATGCAGATGTTGTCTGTTGCCTTGATCCTGTTTGCGGCGGTTATGTGCTACGCATTCTGCTCTATGGACGGCAAGGGGAAAGGATATTTTCACAATGATGATCTGGACAGAGACACATATTATACATATGGACAATTGGATATGGAAACCAGTGATGTAGATATATGCCTCTATGATCAGGGGTCAGGGATTACTGGTGGAGTATTGCTTACGGATACAGGACTTACTGAGGATGGGCGCAAGAGCATTGCGGATATGAATGAAGTAAAGTCAATAGAGAGTTTCTCCACAAATGATGGCTATGATATATTTTATGATAGAAATGACGAGAACATTCCGGATGGATTGTGGCAGGCTGAGGTCCAGTTTCCGGAAGACGCAGACGAATTCTATCGTGCGGATGACAGATTTTATTTCAACGTTCCGGCGATATGGCTGGATGATAACGGAATGAGAAAGCTGGATAAATATGTAAAAGAGGGGGCAATAGGTACCCATGAAAATGGTGTGGCGTGTGTTGAATATGAATATGACGGAATGACTGCGGAGTCGCCATATAAGATAGGCGATGTAATGCATACAATGACTGTGAACGGAAAAGGTGAATACAAGGAGACTGTTGAAATCGTGGATGCGATAATCGTGATTCCAGAGACCACAAAGGAGAGCGATCCGGTATTGTACGCAGGTCTTGGCAGAGCTTCACAGTATGGATATGCAATAGTGGCCTCACAGGACACAGCAGTCAGTATTGGGATGTTTAAGACATGTTATGACGTTACATATATATCTCTAAGCAACAGGGGAGATATTGATAAAGTTGTATCCAGGTTTGCTGATATATTGGACTCTTCAATGGAACTCAGGATACGGACGATAGATGAGTGTGATAAGGAGTATCGTGAGGCATATATATCACAGTATGCGAGTACCATATGCCTGTTCTTTATTCTTCTTATCATGGCGGCATGGGGATATTGGGGACTTGTCACCATGCGTTACCAGAATGGCAGGCGGAACGTGGCGATCATGCGGGCACTTGGAATGGAGAAGCGCTCATGGAACATGACGTTTGTATGGCATAACATAAGAAATGCCCTGGTATCATGTGCTGTCGGATCCGGTATGGTGTATGGTATGAGATGGCTTTTGCGCTACAAGTACGAACAGGCGCTAAACATGTTCAACTGGCCGGAGACAGATTTATGGAATGTAGATGCAGATGTTATAAAAGAGGTAACGAGACTCCAGCATGTATTTTTATTTGACAGCGAGATATTTGTTGTCCCTGTGGGAAGAGCATTGATATTGATAGGAACATTCCTTGTTGTGATTTCGACGATTATTACGGTGCTGGTCATTCATAGGAAGAAATCGGAAGAGATAATTGATGATCTGGCTGAAAAAGAGTAAGGGGGACGATGCATATGATTCAGATAAAGGATTTAAATAAGACGTATGGTGAAGGAACAAATACTGTTCATGCACTTCGCAACTGTAACGTGGAATTTGAGTATGGAAAATTTACAGCGATTATAGGAACATCAGGCAGCGGAAAGTCAACATTGCTGCATCTGATGGGCGGACTGGACACAAAAGCAGAAGGAGAGATATTCTATGATGATGAAGATATACTCAGATATTCAGATGCACAGCTTGCAAAATTCCGCAGAAAAAATATAGGTTTCGTATTCCAGTTCTTCAATCTGGTGCCAGAGCTGACTGCAAAGGAAAATATATTCCTGCCAATGATGATAGATAAGGTTAAGGTAGATGAGGAGTACTTTGATAAGCTTACTGAAAAACTTGGAATTTCAGAGAGACTGACACATTATCCGTCACAGTTGTCCGGTGGACAGCAGCAGAGGGTTGCGATAGCCAGAGCGCTCATACACAAACCAAAAGTATTGCTTTGTGATGAACCTACCGGAAATCTGGACTCTCAATCAGGAAAAGAGGTCCTGAGACTGCTTAGAGAACTGCAGAGTGAAGATGGACAGACTATAATTATGGTTACTCACGATGGAAATATAGCAGATCAGGCCGATCGTATCGTAAGGATAGAAGATGGACAGATAAAATGTGTATAATATTCGCACAATTATATACATAAAAGACAATTTGATGATAAAACGCAACAACAATGACAATAAAATTAATAAATTGTCAAAAAATATGTTGACGATTTAGCCCTTATCATGTATAATAAAGTTACATTAAAGAACGGCCATTTGAAAAGATACAGATGGCACACCATAGATTGTCACCCGTGACACATAACATGTACGAAGTGTTCACAGAGATTGATAGAATCTCACAGACAAGGCTTTACACATGGTGCGCAGGAAACAGAGATCCGTGGTACAAGTTCACGAAAGGAGGAGGTTCCGTTGGAGACAATTGAAGAACATTTTTATCATGATGGTAACTCAGAACTGGGAAGTTGTTTCCACACGAGATGCCTTTAAGATAAATCTTGAATCAGTCCACATGTAGATGCTGTATATAGCATGATTGAAGTGCCAGGACGCAGGTATTTGATACCAGATTTGATCCATCGTGATTGTTCAAAACACAAGATATGAGTGGTGTTTCAAGGGCATCAGGTCATATCACATACCGCAAGACCAGTGCTTATAAGAGGTTGGTACATATACAAGTTCATGCAGTGCATGTTATGAGTAGATGCAATTCGTACCCTGATAGTTTATATTCCGGTAAGTTTAATCTCTAGGCACAACGAATTTTTTCATAGATATTTATAATATAGTGGAAGAATCAATGGCATGTGTGGAAGCATTCAGATATTTTGATTAGATACTTCAATATTTGAAAAATGAATAAACTAATATAAAGCCAGTTGGTATTATGCCAGCTGGCTTTTTTATGTATTAATTACAACGTGTGTTAAACCACTGATTGCCCGCTCTGCGAGCTATAACAATCCGTGCGGCAACAAGAAACTAATATTAATTGCAAATAACTTAAATTATTGACTAATATGGCGTGCAAAAGCAATAAAAAACAACTTAAATATTCGGTAATTAATGACATGTTCAACAATTAAAAAATGAGTTAATATAAGTATATGTATAAATATTAATCACGAATTAGGCTGTTCGTGGTGAGTAAAGTGGAGGAATATCACAAAAAAGAAAGGGTAAGGAAATATGGTGAGATTTAGAACAAGACTTGTTGCTGTGACATGTGCAGTTGCAATGGTTGGCTCATTCTGGGGAAGTGCAGGGGCAATAGTCTCAGCTGATGCAGCAGAGCCGTCTGCGGAAATGGCGTGGAGCATCACTACAGACAAACTGGTATTTGACACTGGCGCAGATGCCAAGTGGACAGATAAAATTTATGCCAGCAATGATGAAGGTACATACCCAGAGTTAGGCAGGATCGATGATGTGTCTGTGGGTAAA
This sequence comes from Coprococcus sp. RTP21428st1_C9_RTP21428_210409, assembly GCF_040227395.1. Lineage (NCBI taxonomy): Bacteria > Bacillati > Bacillota > Clostridia > Lachnospirales > Lachnospiraceae > Coprococcus > Coprococcus sp. RTP21428st1_C9_RTP21428_210409. The sequence goes on along the minus strand of NZ_JBEHVV010000032.1, from coordinate 1,574 downwards.
AAGGCTGTGCTCACGGCAAATGTAACACTTAATGGAGATTTTTCAGGATTGGATGGTGCGGAGGCTGCTGACGGAACGTATAATGCGATCCAGCTTTCCTGTGCAATCAAGACTGGCGATGGATGGACATACACCAAGTCTGATGATTATCCATTCCTTAAAGCGGAAAATTTTACAGATGGCAAGACACAGGTATCATTTGCATTTGATGTGGAGGATACAGGAGCTGTGTCTGAGATAATATTCCAGTACAATTCCAACTCTGCATATACTGGAACAATAGCAATATCTGATGTGGAGGTTCAGAGTGATGATTCAGGAGAGGAGCCTGATGGTGGAGAAGAGCCAGGCGGCGGATCATCAGCAACAGGAAATGTGACAGGTGTGGCAGCACCATCGATCACAGATAATACTGTATGGAGCAGTTCAGATGCAGTTCTCGCATTTGATGCTACTTCAGATAAGACATGGAAGGATAAGACTTATGCCAGCAATGACTCTGCTACATATGCTGACATGGCAAGAATAGAAGGTGCAACAGTTGGAGAGAAGGTAAAGCTTACAGCAGTTGTATCAATTGATGGAGATTTATCTGCCCTTGACGGAGCAGAGGCTTCAGATGGTACATACAATGCGATCCAGCTTGCATGCGCTATCAAGACAGGAGATAGTTGGAAGTATGCGAAGTCAGACGATTATCCATTCCTTAAGGCTGAGAACTTTACAGACGGCAAATGCAGCGTGGAATTTAACTTTAACGAAGTGGAAGCAGGCGATGTTCAGGAGATCGTATTCCAGTACAATGCAAACTCAGCATTTACAGGAAAGGTTCTCATCGGCGGCGTTGCAGTTGACAAGGTAGAGAGTGGCAAGAAGCCGACTACAACTGAGACAGAGGCTGGAAACTTCGCAGATGCAAGCCTTGTATTTGACACAGCGAGCGATGCAAAGTGGACAGACAAGGCATTTGCCAGCAATGATACAGAAAGCTATACAGATCTTCCTACAGTAGACAATGTCAAAGTTGGAGCAAAGGCAAAGCTCACAGCTACGGTTTCACTTGATGGCGATATATCAGGCCTTGACGGCGCTGAGGCATCAGACGGATCATACAATGCGATCCAGCTTGCATGTGCCATGAAGACAGGCGACAGCTGGGATTACGCCAAGTCAGGCGACTATCCGTTCATCAAGGCTGAGAACTTTGTCGATGGCAAGTGCGATATATCATTTGCATTTGATGTATCAGAGGTGGGAAATGTACAGGAGATCGTATTCCAGTACAATTCCAACTCAGCATATGCTGGCAAGATCACAATAAGCAACGTTAAGGTACTTGATGTTAAGGAGAGCAGCGGCGGACTTGAGCAGAGAGATCCTGCTGTGATCTCAGATCTCTCATCGGCTGAGGATTATGACAAGTGGAGCACAGAGGCCGGATATGCATACAAGCACGGCGATGCAGCCAACAAGGCCGGTAATGCCACACCTGACATATCATATGACAGTGCAAATGAGAGACTTAAGGTTTCTGTTGACTACTCAGCAGATTCAACTTCCTCATGGAGTGAGGC
>NZ_JBEHVV010000031.1:0-32386 GCF_040227395.1 Coprococcus sp. RTP21428st1_C9_RTP21428_210409 | reverse complement strand
TCAAGGCTCAAGAAGCTGGGAATCAAGAAGGTTGTCATGATGACAGGAGACAGTGACAGAACGGCCAAGGCTATTGCAGAGCAGGTAGGGGTGGATGAGTATTACTCAGAGGTCCTTCCTGAGGACAAGGCAAAGTTTGTCGAGGCTGAGAAGACTGCGGGTCGAAAGGTCATCATGGTGGGAGATGGAATCAATGACTCACCTGCACTGTCGGCATCCGATGCTGGAATTGCCGTAAGTGATGGCGCGGAGATTGCCAGAGAGATCGCAGATATAACTGTCAGTGCGGACAATCTGTACGAGCTCGTAACACTTAAGGAACTCAGTAATAAGCTGATGAGCAGGATCAACAGGAACTATCGCAAGATAGTGACCATCAACACAGGACTTATTATCCTGGGCGTGATGGGAGTTATCCAGCCAACCACATCAGCACTGCTTCACAATTCATCGACGCTTCTCATAAGTCTTGACAGTATGAAGAAGCTGCTGGATTGATGATCGGAGCATAGAATTATATTGATGATCGAAGCGTAGAATCATATAGAATATAAAATAAAGCTGCCCTCTTCACTGTGATGAGTACCCGGGATTCCGGAACATTAGTGAGGAGGGCAGTTTTGTAGTTAAAAGATGATTTTAAATAATAAAAATAATCTGTAAGAATTGTTGACCGGGCCGACAGAATATGACAAAATGTATGTATAAATCATGAGTAGATAGCTGAACATAAGGGCAGAATATTAGCAGATATTATCTGGAATGTTTATGAAATGAAAATATACAGATGTGTGTGGAGCACAGCGTGATGCGTGTGTTCATCACAATAGAATGGAGGATGATCAGTATGGTAAAAACGGTAAAAGGCGATAATTTTGAAGATATAAAGGCATGCGGTGTGGCGGTTGCGGATTTCTCAGCAACATGGTGCGGACCATGCAAGATGATGGCACCGGTATTTCACACGGTTGCAGATGAACTGAATGGTGAAGTGGATTTCTTCAGTGTGGACGTGGATGAGAATCCCGGACTTGCGGCTGCCAATAAGGTGTTCAGTGTTCCGACATTGATACTGTACAAGAATGGTGTTGAGGCATCGAGGAGTGTCGGAGCTATATCCAAGTATGATCTTCTCGATTTCATTGAGAAGATCAAATAATTGTCTGTGATATGTATCCCGGATATTTTAATTGGGATCTGAATTGAAGTGGGGATACAAACTAGAAACAGGAAAAACATAAAGCCCTGTCAGACTTAACATTCATATGGGTCTCATATTATGGATACATATGAATGTTAAGTCTGACAGGGCTTTAAGGTTATTGAAAACACATTGACTATCTGGCGTCTCTGTCTACATATTCTCTATACTTAACCAGACTCTTATATGCCGGTCTGATGATCTTGTCCGTGGTGACAAGCTCCTCGATTCTGTGAGCGCTCCATCCAACTATACGTGCCACTGCAAAGAGCGGTGTGTAGAGCTCCCTAGGAATTCCGAGCATCTCATACACGAATCCGCTGTAGAAGTCTACGTTAGGGCTGACACCCTTGTATATCTTGCGTTCCTTGGCGATGAGCTTTGGCGCGATCTTCTCAATGTTGTTGTACAGAGTCATATCCTCGTCCCTGCCCTTGGCAGCGGCAAGCTGTTCGACAAATGACTTGAATACTTTTTCTCTTGGGTCTGACAGTGAGTAAACGGCATGGCCCATACCATAGATGAGTCCCTTGTGGTCGTAGGCTTGCTTGTTCAGCAGCTTATCCAGATATGCCTCTATGGCCTCTTCGTCATGGTAATCCTTTATGTGCTCCTTGATATCGTCCATCATGTTCATAACCTGCAGGTTGGCACCACCATGCTTCCTTCCCTTGAGGGATGAAAGGGCGGCGGCAATGGCAGAGTATGTGTCAGAGCCGGATGACGTTACAACTCTTGTGGTGAATGTGGAATTGTTACCACCGCCGTGTTCCATGTGAAGCAGAAGTGCTATGTCAAGAACTCTTGCCTCAAGCTCGGTATACTTCATGTCAGGCCTGAGCATCCTGAGGATGTTTTCAGCCACGGAAGCATCCTTGTCAGGTCTGTGAATGTACATACTTCCGTCGTTCTCATAATGGTTGTATGCGTGATAACCATACACAGCCATCATAGGAAATGTTCCGATGAGACCGATACACTGTCTGAGAACATTGTCTATATCCAGGTTGGTAGCCTGATTATCGTATGAAGCCAGAGTCAGCACACTTCTTGTCATGGAGTTCATTATATCCACACTAGGTGCTTTCATGATGACATCACGGGTAAAGTTGGTCGGCAGGTTCATGGACTCGGCGATGACACTGCTGAATTCTGAGAGCTGAGCCTCGGTAGGCAGTTCTCCGAAGAGAAGAAGATAAGCAGCTTCCTCAAATATATGGCGTTTTCCTTTGCCGCCTTTTACGAGATCCTGTACATCATAGCCTCTGTACAATAACTGTCCGTCACACGGAACCTTCTGGCCATCCACATCCTTAAATGCTATGATCTGTGATATATTGGTAAGACCGGTCAGAACTCCCTGTCCATTCTCATCACGCAGTCCTCTTTTTACTCCGTATCTGGCATAGAGCTCTTTGTCTATCACATCATGCTGCTGACAGAGAGAAGCCTGCTTCTCCACGTATTCTGTCAGATTCTCCATATACTCCATATAAGTAACTCCTTTCCGTTTGTATGATAAATCAGATGATCTTTTTGCATATGTCGCTTAGACAACATGCGTCGCAATGTGGCTTCGTTCTGGCTGTGCACACGGATCTGCCGTGATCCACCAGCCTGTGACAGAAGTCATTGCTCTCATCTGGAGGTACAAGCTTCCACAGTTCCATCTCAACCTTCTTCGGATCTTTTATCCCGTCAACCAGTCCCATTCGGTTGACAAGGCGTATACAGTGGGTATCTGTTACAATGGCAGGTTTGCCGTAGATATCACCCATGATGAGGTTTGCGCTCTTGCGGCCTACGCCGGGGAGCTTAAGCAGCTCATCTAGACTGTCAGGAACCTGGCAATCATAGGAATCAACAAGCATATTCATACATGCACTAATATCTCTGGCCTTGCTCTTCCCCAGTCCGCAAGGTCTCACAATGGCCTCGATGTCACTGACATCGGCAGCAGCCAGTTCTTTTACTACTGGATATTTGGCAAATAAATCCTGGACTACCACATTCACCCTTGCATCAGTGCACTGCGCCGCCAGGCGGACACTGACAAGAAGCTGCCATGCGTGTGAAGTATCGAGGGTGCATACCGTGTCAGGATATTCCTTCTTCAGCCTCTCGATAATGTCCAGTGTTCTCTGTTTTTTCGTATATCTCTTCTGTGATTCCATAAAAAAGACCTCCAGTCTCTATATGATAACATGAAAGGCCTGCAAATGGATATCGAAAAAGAATTCTTAATAAAAATGTTAGAAGTGTGAAAATGTTGGGAAGAGAAGACATGCCGCAGCCCAGTATATGTGCTGGGCTGCGGCATGTCTTTGCTGGTATAAATAGCATGTCTGAAAGATTTTACTTTGTTCCGAAGATTCTGTCGCCGGCATCGCCAAGTCCTGGGCAGATGTAAGCGTTCTCGTTCAGCTCGCGGTCAACATGACCAACGTAGAGCTGGATGTCAGGATGAGCCTTGAGAAGTCTCTCAATTCCCTGCGGTGCAGCGATGATCGACATGAACTTGATATGCTTACCGCCGTGCTGCTTGATGAAATCAACGGCAGCAACAGCTGATCCTCCGGTTGCAAGCATAGGATCCGTGACAACTATAAGTCTCTCATCGATAGGATCAGGGAGCTTGCAGTAGTACTCGTGAGGTTCATGAGTCTCCTCGTCTCTGTACAGACCGATGTGTCCGATCTTGGCTGTAGGAACCAGAGCCTGAAGTCCACTGACCATTCCAAGTCCTGCACGGAGAATAGGTACGATCGCAAGATTTCTTCCTGCGATGACCGGAGTCATGCATTCCTCGATAGGAGTCTCTATACATACATCCTCGGTAGGAAGATCTTTCAGAGCCTCATATCCCATGAGCATGGCGATCTCTTCAACAAGTGCACGGAATTCGGCAGTTCCGGTGTTCTTATCTCTGAGCTTTGAAATCTTATGCTGAATAAGTGGATGTGTCATAACTGTGTAATCTGTCATATTGTGTAACCTCCTAATAAATAATATACAGATAATTATTATGCCTCAATGTCAGAGTTCTGTGGATTCATTCCAAGTCCGCGGCTTACATCACCCTTGGTGTTCTCACCAAATGTATAGTCGTTACCAGGCAGTATAGCGTTCAGCAGGATGCCGAATATAGCTGCGAGGGCAAGTCCTGTAAGAGTGATAGTTGTGCCTCCGATCGTGAATGTAAGGCCATTTGAGAAACCAAGTCCACATACCATGATAACGGCTGCGATGATCAGGTTTCTTGACTTCGTGAAGTCTACGTGGTTCTCAACCACATTTCTTACACCGATGGCTGAGATCATTCCGTAGAGGATGAAGCTTATACCGCCGATGATGGCAAGTGGCATAGAGCTGATGACTGCAGCAACCTTAGGTATGAAACCGAGGATGACTGCAAATAAAGCAGCAAGTCTGATAACTCTTGGATCGTGTACACGGCTGAGCTCGAGAACTCCTGTGTTCTCTCCGTAAGTCGTATTTGCAGGACCGCCGAAGAGAGCTGACAGTGATGTTGCAAGACCATCACCGATAAGTGTTCTGTGGAGACCTGGATCCTCAAGGAAATTCTGATCTACAGTTGCTGATATGGCACATATATCACCTATATGCTCCATCATGGAAGCGATGGCGATAGGAGCCATGACAAGTATGGCAGTTAAGTTAAATTTGCAGATCTGGAAAGGTGGCAGACCGAGAAAATGTGCGTCTGAAACTCCAGAAAAGCTGAGTATTGCTGAACCATCAGGGTTGGTCATACCACAGAAGTGAAGTATGAGTGCAACGCCATATGAGATAAGTACACCCATGAGGATAGGTATGATCTTGAACATGCCCTTGCCCCAGATGTTGAACACAATGACAACAGCCAGTGCGATAAATGCAAGCAGCCAGTTAGTGGATGCGTTTGATATAGCTGATGGTGCGAGGCTCAGACCGATACATATGATGATAGGTCCGGTAACCACTGGTGGAAGGAATCTCATGACACGCTTCACGCCGACAAGCTTGACGATCAGTGCAAGTATCAGATACAGAAGTCCTGCAACCACAATACCGCCACATGCATATGGAAGCTTTTCGCCCATTGGCATGTCCTTGAATATGCCTGTTTTAAGGTCTGCAACTGTGGAGAAACCTCCCAGAAATGCAAATGAAGAACCGAGAAATGCAGGTACCTTAAGCTTAGTGCATAAGTGGAAGAACAGTGTTCCAAGACCGGCACATACAAGAGTTACCTGAATTGAGAGTCCCTGACCCTCGAAGTATCCGTTTACGAGAAGCGGAACAAGAATTGTTGCACCAAACATGGCAAACATATGCTGGAATCCAAGTAAAAGCATCTTTGGAATTCCAAGCTTACGTGCATCACGAATGGCTTCTTTTTGATTATCCATAAGTAATAATCCTCCCATATTTTTTCTTAGTTAAATATTATAAAGTTTATTTACACTAAGGTCAATTTGAATAGTGAAATTTCCAAAATAAACTTAAGATATGTAATATATGTCAGCACTTGACAAAATGTTACAGAATTGTTACAATTCTGCTTGGATTGAGTAAAGGGGAGAAAAATAAAGATACAGGTCGAAGGAGACTACAGATATTATGATTGAATTAGAGAACGTGAGTATGACATATCCTGGGGGCAATCAGGCACTCAAGAATGTCAATATTAATATAGAGAAAGGCGAGTTCGTATTTATCGTTGGAAGCAGTGGTTCGGGCAAGACCACTCTGTTCAGGCTTCTGCTCAAGGAGCTCGATCCTACGGAGGGCAATATCACAGTTGCCGGATACGACTACGGCAAGATCAAGAGGAAGGATATACCGAAGGTCAGAAGAAGGATAGGGGTTGTGTTCCAGAACTTCAGACTTCTCAAGGACAGGACTATATACGAGAATGTCGCATTTGCACAGAGAGTCATCCAGACCCCGGCGAGATATATCAGAAGACGAGTTCCGGCCATGCTGACGCTGGTTGGACTTGCAGACAAATACAAATCATACCCGAAGGAGCTCTCAGGTGGTGAGCAGCAGAGAGTTGCCATGGCGAGAGCACTGGTCAACAATCCGGACATCATACTGGCGGACGAGCCTACAGGAAACCTTGATCCTAAGAACTCACTGGATATCATGAACCTCCTTGAGGATATCAACAAGAGAGGAACCACAGTTGTCGTGGTAACCCACAATAAGGATATCGTCAATGAGATGAAGAAGAGAGTTATCACCCTGAAGAAGGGCGTTATAATCAGTGATGAGAAGGAAGGAGGCTACATAGATGAAGATTAGTACATTTTTCTATGTCCTCAGACAGGGCTTTGCGAATATAAGAAGAAACATACTGTTCTCACTTGCATCACTGGGAACCATCATATCATGTCTGTTCCTTTTCGGAATCATATATGCGGTGGTTGTAAACTTCCAGTCAGGTATGCAGGAGCTTGAGAAGACAGTCACCATATCTGTATTCTTCGACGAGGATGCGTCAGATGAGACCATACAGCTCATAGGTGAACAGATAAGAACGGTCGATTATGTTGAGACGATGGATTTCATCTCAGCCGATGAGGCATGGGACAAGTTTGCAGATCAGAACTACGATGATCCACAGGTTGCAAAGAATGCATTTGGCGGAGATAACCCGTTAAAGAATGCTGCGTCATATGAGATCACGCTCAAGGATGTATCAAGACAGCCGGAGTTCGTGGCATTTGCCCAGGGCCTTTCAGGAGTCAGAAAGGTAAAGAGTTCTGACGTGACTGCGGACAGCATCACGACACTGTCATCCCTTGTGGGATATGCATCCATAGGAATAGTTGTGATACTGATGCTGGTATCTATATTCCTTATAAGTAACACGATCACCATAGGTATCACAGTGCGAAAGGAAGAGATAGGGATCATGAAGCTGATCGGTGCGACAAATGTATTTGTAAGGGCACCGTTCATCATAGAGGGTGTGATCATAGGCGCGGTCGGTTCGGCTATACCTCTGGTCCTTCTGTACTACATGTACGATAAGATACTGACATACGTTGCCGGAAGGTTCAAGGTTGTCACAACGCTGTTCGCATTTGTGAGCCAGCAGGATCTGTTCAGGACTATGGTACCGGTCGGACTTGTGCTCGGTATCGGTGTTGGTCTGGTAGGAAGTATTCTTACCACAAGAAAGCACCTGAGAGTGTAGTGTTAAATGCGGTCAGAGCAATGCACAAAAAATTCACAAATTGTTATTACTTTTTTAGGAACAATATGTGTTATAATGCTGATAAGTAGGGCAAAAAGATAATAACATTATGAAATGCGATTAGGAGGCATGAATGATGAGAATAGATTTATACAAGATAAAGAAGAAAGGTATGCAGGTGGCAGTGGTTACTACAGGAGCACTGCTCATGTCGTTTACATCCATATTTGCGGCTCCTGTGTTCAGCGTGCATGCTGAGGAGACCAAGGAGGATGTTGAGCAGCAGAAGGAAGAGGCTCAGCAGGCTCAGGAAGAGGCGAATGCAAACGCAGAGAAGTATCAGAAGAAGGTAGACAAGCTTACAGCGGCTGTAAATGAGCTCGATAAGCAGGCCACAGATATAAGCACACAGATCGTGGAGAAGAAACAGCAGGCTGAGGATCTTCAGAATGAGATAGATGAGACTCAGACAAAGCTTGCAGAGGCTCAGGTCAGTGAGGATAATCAGTATGAGGCGATGAAGAAGAGGATACAGTACCTCTACGAGGAGGGCGATGTTGCTTACATAGATGCACTTATGTCATCGGCTTCATTTGAGGATAGTCTTAACAAGTCTGAGTATGTTGATCAGCTCAGCACATATGACCAGAAGCAGCTCAACAAGCTGGTAAAGACTAAGAATGACATAGCAGAGTATCAGCAGACACTCAAGGATGATCTGGCGGATGTAGAGAAGGTAAAGGCAGACCTGGAGACCAAGCAGGCAGACCTTGATGATGTTATAAGCCAGAAGAATGCGGAGATCAACAAGTACAGTGATGATGTTGAGATGCAGAAAGCTCTTGCGGCTGAATACGCAAAGCAGGAGTCAGAGCTGGATGACAAGCTGGCAGAGCTTGCGCGTCAGGAACAGCAGAGACTGGAGGAGGAGCGTAAGCAGAGAGAAGCTGAACAACAGCAGCAGGATAACAACGGTGGAAGCGATAACTCAGGCAGTGACAGCGACAACAGTGGAAGTAACAATGGCGGTTCAACAACCGGTTCAGGTCAGTTCATATGGCCTGTATCAGGACCTATCACAGACTACTTCGGACCTAGAGAGTCACCGACAGCAGGAGCAAGCTCCAATCATATGGGTATAGATATAGGATGTTCATACGGAGTGCCTATCGCAGCGGCTGATGCAGGTGTTGTAACGGTAGCCGAGTGGGGCGAGAGTGGTGGTAACTACGTTATGATAGATCACGGTAATGGATTTGTGACGATGTACCTTCACAACTCATCACTTGCAGTAAGCGTTGGCGATGTGGTTTCACAGGGACAGACCATTGCGTACGCAGGTTCAACAGGATATTCAACAGGTACACATTGCCACTTCTCAGTATTCCTGAATGGCTCATATGTCAACCCACTTGATTATCTGTAAGATGAGGTTGAGACATGGCATAGGGATATGTGTCATATCATAAGATCTTAATATGATCATATATAGAATAGAGAAAAAATGCGTGATTCATGAAATATGGATCACGCATTTTTTATGTTAATAGGGGCGTGGATATGGGCGAAGTACCATATGTTGTGGTGGTGAGAAAATATGTCGAAAACAATAGTTTTTTTAAGAAAAAATAGGATTAGTGTCGGTTGACATAAGTGGTAAAAGTATTTATACTCACACTGGACTGAGTATTTATTTAAGGAGTATATTATGGTTTTTTCGAGCATGGAGTTCTTATTTAGATTCCTGCCTTTATTTTTGCTTATCTATTTTGTGACAAAGCCGAAGTACAGGAATGTTGTACTGCTTTTAGGCAGCCTTGTGTTCTACGCGTATGGCGAACCCATATACGTGTTCTTGATGATGTTTTCTATTATATTTAACTATTCGGTGGCAAGACGAATCAAGCGTTTTTATGATATAGAAGTATATTCGGAGATCGACTGTTCATTTGAGAGAAACTGCTGGCTGGCGGTGGCTATGGTGTTTGATTTTGGAATGTTGTTCATATTCAAATATATCAACTTCTTTATAGAGATAATAAACACTGCAGCGGGAACAAAGATATTTGATAGCGTGGCGATCACGCTGCCGCTTGGAATAAGCTTCTATACGTTCCAGATAACATCGTATATATTTGACGTGTACAGGCTCAAGTATCAGGCGGACAAGAGTATAATCAAGTTCGGAACATATGTGAGCATGTTCCCTCAGCTCATAGCCGGCCCTATAGTCAACTACGATGAGGTGAAGCCTGAGCTGGATCACAGAGAGGTCAAGGCGGACGATATAGAGCGCGGTGCGACACTGTTCGTATTGGGACTTGCGTACAAGGTGCTTCTGGCAAATAAGATAGCCAGTCTGTGGAACGATGTGCAGACGGTTGGCCCTTATGGAATAAACACTGTGACCGCATGGCTTGGTTCATGGGGATATTCATTCCAGCTCCTGTTTGATTTCATGGGTTATTCCGTGATGGCAATAGGAATTGGCCTTATACTTGGCTTCAGGATACCGGAGAACTTTGTCGATCCTTATATGGCACATTCCCTCACAGATTTCTGGAGACGCTGGCATGTTACACTCGGACGCTGGTTCAGAGAGTATGTGTACATACCGATGGGCGGCAACCGAAAGGGAAAGCTCAGAATGATACTTGCCATGTTCACTGTGTGGATGTTTACCGGATTGTGGCATGGTGCGGACTGGAATTTCCTGATATGGGGCTTGTTCCTGTTCGTGTTCCTTCTCATGGAGAAGCTGTTCCTTGGCAAGGTATTTGACAAGGTGAAGGTTCTTGGCCATGTGTACATGTTCTTCCTGATACCGATATCATGGACAATATTTAACATATCTGATCTGAAGCTTCTGGGACTGTACCTGAAGAGAATGTTTGGCATGAACATAGAGGGATCAGTCACCACACATGCCATGGACAAGCTGATCATGCTGGGACACACATACTGGTGGCTGCTGCTGATCTGCGTGATCTTCTGTACACCGTGGCCTAGAAAGCTCATAGAGAAATTCTACAAGAACTGGGTATGCAAGCTTATAATGCTCGCACTGTTCTGGTTCTGTGTATATCAGATAGCAAAGGGTGGCTCCAATCCATTCCTTTATTTTAGATTTTAGGAGGTGGGCAGATGAAGAAATTATGGCAAATGATAAAAGGCTGTCCACTGTTCTCGATACTCATAATATCCGGCGTGATAGTTACCGCAGGCGGTTATGTGGGAGCTGCGCTTGGCGTGTATAAATGGGATGTCAGCTTTCATCATCCTATGGCCCAGACTGTGCTGCTTGATGAGAGGGTGGCAACCGGAACTGACGCAACAAGCACGGATGCTCCGGGAAAGAGCGAGCTGACGTCGGAGTCCACGGGCAGTGCGGCTGCAGAGGAGCAGACAACGGAGGTGAAATCCACGGAGAAGCAGACTTCTGAGAATGCATCCACGGAGAAGACAACAGAGAAATCTACAGAGAAAGCGACCACCGAAAAGGCAACTACGGAAAAAGCAACCATAGATACAGGCGGTTCGGCTGCTCCGGTGACAAGACAGACTCAATACAAGAAGGTTAAGAAGAGAAAGGCAAGAAATAGCTGCTACAGAGATCTCACACAGATCGCTCTTGAGACCCAGTACCCATATATAAAGGTTGACAAGTCTTATTTTGACGATGCTCTGTTCATAGGTGATTCCAGAGTGGAAGGACTGGCGTTGTATTCCGGACTGGACAATGCAGAATTTGCATATATGGAGGGCCTTACTTCATTTGGACTGATGGGTGAGAAGATCGCCTCAAATGGAACAAAGACACTCACAGAGCTGCTTAAGAGCAAACAATTCAAAAAGATATACATCATGCTCGGCATAAATGAGGCGGGTTACAATACGGAGACATACGCATCCACATATATCGATGCGGTGGCCCAGATACAGGCGCTTCAGCCGGACGCAGTGATCTTTATGATGGGCTGCATGCATGTATCCAGCGACTATTCGGCAAGCCACGATATTGTGAACAATGACAATATCGATGACAAGAATGGTGCCATAGCTGCATATGCTGATGGAATAAAGCTTTTCTATCTGGATATGAATACGGTTGTGGACGATGGCAAGGGTGGTCTTGTAAAGGACTATACCTGGGATGACATACATTTGCAGGCGCAGTATTACAGTCTGTGGGAGCAGTATCTGTATGAGCATGGGCTCAAGGATGATGCTTTCAAATAGATAAAGTGCTGCGGGACCTGGCGGCATTTTATCATTATCGGGAGTTGATCAAATGGCAAAAAGACTGGTAATAAAAGATAAATATAAGGGAATCCTGTTCATAATCATGGCAGGGTTCTTTTTCTCACTGATGACCTTCTTCGTGAGACTGTCTGGAGATCTGCCAACTATGCAGAAGGCATTCTTTAGAAATGCAGTGGCCGCTGTTGTGGCCATTGCCATGCTCATGAGGACTGAGGAGAAATTCAAGATAAAGAAGAGCAGCTGGCCGGGAATCGCGGCGAGAAGCATATGTGGAACGACAGGACTTATCTGCAATTTTTATGCAATCGACAAGCTCAACATAGCGGATGCCAATATCCTCAACAAGCTTTCCCCGTTCTTTGCTATCATCGCATCATACTTTGTGTTGAAGGAACGGGCAAACCGAGTAGAGTGGGCATCTGTTGTGCTGGCTTTCGCTGGTGCATTGTTCGTTGTGAAGCCTTCGTTTCATATGGATTTTCTGTATGCCATGGTTGGTGTGGCAGGCGGCCTTGGGGCAGGAATAGCCTACACCTATGTGAGAAAGCTTGGAAAACAGGGGGAGCGCGGACCGGTCATAGTCATGTGTTTCTCTGTATTCTCATGTCTGGTGACGCTTCCATTTATCATATTGGACCACGCACCTATGACATGGCAGCAGATTGTGTGCCTGCTCTGTGCCGGACTTGCGGCGGCTGGTGGACAGTTCAGTATAACCGCAGCATACCAGAAGGCTCCAGCCAGGGAGATATCGGTATTTGACTACAGTCAGGTCATATTTGCGGCTATATTGGGATTTGTATTCCTGGATCAGATCCCTGACATGCTGAGCATTATAGGATATGTGATAATCATAGGAAGTGCAGTTTTCAAATGGTGGTACACCATGAGACAGGATCGCACTTAGCATGATCGGCAGGGCTGAGAGTGGCAGTGCCTTGTACAAATACTTGTAGAATAATTGATATATACAAAAAGACGGATGTCAGAAATGGAAAATGGGTAAAAGTTTCATTGTCTGATATCCGTCTTTTTTATAAAGTTATAAAGGAAGGTTTTAGGTGTTGTGACCGGACTTGTGAGGTATCCGGCCTCCCATCTATCTAAATTGGATTGTTGTTAGTTTGAGTGACGGCAGATACGCTGGTGCTGCCTGGGCATGTCGCACATCTGCTGTCCTCATCAATCTGTATATATAATAAGATGGTACTGTGTACATTCTGTGTATCGGATGTTAAAGAAATATGTTCATAAAAGAAATAATATATAAAGCGTAAATAAATGTTCTATAAATGGTAAAGCTTCTGAATATAGTGAGTATAAGGTTGTGGGTATAGTTGCTGACATGTTAAAATGAAACACACATATGATCATAATTGGTGGATATATCAGATGACAATATTGGATAGAGCAGCTTTATTATGGAATAGTAAGGGGGATTAATATATGGATAAAGAAAAGGTTATACAGGAGCTTCAGGAGAGAACAGAGGAGATAAAGGAAAAGGCCGGGGAGCTTCATAAGGCGATAGAGGAGACTATATCGCAGAAGAAGCAGATGCATTACACGGAACTGGGCGGTCAGGACGGGCAGCCGGATGTGCCGGTTAAGGAAGGATACGGTCTGGTGCTCGGTGGCGGTGGTGGCCGTGGCTCCTATGAGATCGGAGTGTGGAAGGCTCTTGAGGAGTACAGAGATGTGATTGATATAAAGGCGGTGTCAGGAAGCTCGGTCGGTGCGCTGAACGCGGCACTGTATGCGTGTGGTGATCTGGATAAGGCTACACAGATGTGGTACGACATAACCAACGACAGGATACTGTCCAACAAGGATATAGACGAGGACAACAGGAACAAATGGTTTGAGTCCATCAAGGAGAAGCTCACGACCATAGACAATCCAGTCATACAGAGTGCAATAGAGTGCATAGGACTGGATGCTGTGGCAAAAGGCATGAGGATAAAGGATGGCTTCTTCTCCAGAGAAGGACTTATGGACATACTGGAGAATTCACCAGTACTTGATGGTGTGTCGAACAGTGACATGAGCTGTTATGCTACATGTCTCAATGTGGAGGGCAAGCCTACTCCTGAGAGATTCCAGCTGTCAGGCATGGAACCGGAGGAGATAGAACGTATACTTCTTGCTTCTTCAGCCATACCGGTCATATTCCCTATGGAGACGATAGACAAGACAAAGTATTATGATGGAGGCTTCTTCCTTGGGGGAGATAATGTGCCAATACAGCCTCTCTATGATGAGGGCTACAGAAAATTTGTCGTGGTGCATCTCGATGAGAGGAAGACCGACAGATACGATGATGCAGAGATGATACATATATATCCGTCTATTCCTCTTGGTGGTGCCATAGATGGCATGCTTGACTTTTCGCCTGAAGGTGTTGAGAAGAGGATAACACAGGGATATGACGATGCAAAGGCGGTGCTTGTTGAGAAGTTTGGCCCAAGACTGTTCTTCACCCGCCATGGGCAGACCGTGTGGAATGTGGAAAACAAGATATGTGGAGCCTCGGATATTGAACTCACAGAGCTTGGACATCAGCAGGCGGAGCAGCTTGGTGAGATGATAAAGAATGGAGATTATCACATAGATGAGATCCTGTATTCGCCTCTGGTCAGGGCTTCGGAGACGGCAAGACATATATCCGAGATAACAGGAATTCCTATGAGAGCCGAGGAGAGACTCCGTGAGCAGTGTTTTGGCAAATACGAGGGAACAGCCAGAAACGGCGCTATATTCGCCAAGGCGAAGACGCATTTTCTGGATCACTATGAGGGCGGAGAGACCATGGTTCATCTGTGTCAGAGGGTGTACAATCTGTTAGATGAGCTTAAGGCTGAGTCGGAAGATTCCGGGAAGACATATCTTCTGGTTGCCCACAATGGAATATCAAGAATAGTACAGTCGTATTTCAATGATATGACAAATGAGGAATTCGCAGCATTTGGCATAAAGAACTGTGAGATAAGAGAATATAGATTCTGATCGCCACATGTGTGGAATCAGATGTAAAAAAGAGAAAACAGCAGGCAGATCAATATGATGTGAATGTGGTTTTCTCTTTTTTTCTGGGATATCCCCAAATGCTCCTGTAAATGTGTATAAAAGAATACTTGATATTATTTATCACTAATATAGTTGACACAGAGCCTACATATGTGTTAATAAATATATGAACATATAATCATGTGTTTAAATATTAACGTACGGCATGAGAGCTATGCGATGCGTTTATGGAGAATATAAAATGTGGAAAAGGAGAGAATCATGGGAGACAACAGTTTTTTGAAGATAAGTGGGATAAAGAAAAGCTTTGGTTCAGGGGATAACCGAACTGAGGTACTTAGAGGAATTGATTTTGAGGTCGCAAAGGGAGAGTTCTGTGTGCTGCTTGGCCCATCGGGGTCTGGCAAGTCAACTCTGCTCAATATCATAGGTGGGATCGACAGCCCGGATTCCGGTTATATCTCCATAGATGGAGAGAAGACAGGGGATATGGATGAGAAGACACTGACCAGATACAGGAGAAAGCATCTCGGTTATGTATTCCAGATGTATAATCTCATACCTAATCTCAATGTAAAGGAGAATGTGGAGGTTGGAGCATACCTTAGTGATAATCCTTTTGATGTTGATGATCTGTTAAAGACTCTGGGGCTTTATGAGCACAGACATAAGCTCCCAAATCAGCTGTCGGGTGGACAGCAGCAGAGGACCTCGATTGGAAGGGCAATCGTGAAGAATCCTGATATACTTCTCTGTGATGAGCCGACAGGTGCCCTTGACTACAACACTTCCAAGGAGATACTTAAGCTCATAGAGGATGTGAACCAGAAGTATGGCAACACAATAATCATGGTCACCCACAATGATGCCATCAAGAATATGGCGGACCGGACTGTGAAGCTCAGGGACGGCATGATAAGACGCAACATTGTAAATGAGAACAAGATATCCGCTGTAGAGCTTGACTGGTAATTGGGCAGACAGGGTAGATGTTCAATAGGAAAGGGGATCTGTTATGAGAAATCCATTGTGGAGAAGAATTCCAAAAGAACTGAAGGAAGAGCTTGGAAAATATATAGTCATATTCCTGTTCATGGTCATCACGACGGGAATGGTGTCGGGCTTCATGGTTGCAGGTGAGAGCATGAAGAAAACCTACGACAATACATTTGACAAATACAACGTGGAGGATGGACATTTTGATCTGTCGGATGAGGCGTCTGACAATATGAAGGGCAATATAGAGGATGAGGGCGTGAAGCTCTATGATATGTCGTATTATGAACTGCCTATGAGTAAGATCGGATCAGACTCTGATGGCAATAGTGGTAATGTGGAAGGCAATTCAGAGACAAAAGATGATACGGTGAATTCTGTAAATGATGCTGCAGATGATGGGGGAAGGACACTGAGGATATTCGCACCAAGACACGATGTAAATAAAATGTGACTGATGGATGGTGAATTTCCTGCAGGAACTGATGAGATCGCCATTGACAGAATGTATGCGGTGAACAACGATATAGAGATCGGTGATGATATAAAAGCGGGTGACAAGGTATACAGCGTGTGCGGATTTGTGGCACTCTCCGACTACAGTACCATGTTCCAGAACAACAATGACACCATGTTTGATGCCACGATATTCGGAATTGCGGTTGTGTCAAATGAGGAATTTGATGATCTTCCGGAGAAAAATAAGACCTGGTCGTATTCATGGATGTACGATGATGGAATGCCGGATGAGGAGAACGATGAGAAAAAGCTGGCGGATGACCTTCTTGAGATTGTGTATACACAGGCGGTCATGAACGGCATTATGGTGGAGAACTACATTCCAAGGTATCAGAACCAGGCGATCAACTTTGCAGGGGATGATATTGGCAGTGATACAAATATGATGAAATGGTTTGAATACATCGTCATAGTTATACTTGCATTTATATTTGCGGTAACCATCAGCAACACTCTGACAAAGGAAGCGTCGGTTATTGGAACATTGAGGGCTTCAGGATATACGAAGGGCGAGCTGCTTATTCACTACATATCACTTCCTGTCATAGTTACATTTATGGCATCAGTGGTGGGAAACGTGCTGGGCTATTCGGTGTTTAAGGATATGGGTGCGCAGCTTTACTATGGAAGCTATTCCCTCACTAAGTATGTGACGTATTGGAATGCCGATGCATTTGTGCTTACCACAGTCATACCTCTTATAATCATGATCGTTGTGAACCTGTTAGTGGTAAACAGCAAACTGAAGCTCTCACCACTGAGGTTCCTGAGACATGATCTCAGCAGATCAAAGAGAAAGAAGGCGGTGAAGCTGCCTCACTGGAAGTTCATGACAAGGTTCAAGACCCGTGTCATACTTCAGAACATTCCAGGATATGTGGTCATGCTTCTTGGAATTTACTTCGCACAGGTTCTTCTGATGTTCGGACTTATGTTGAATCCTATGCTGAAGCACTATCAGAATGACATATTGGATAATATGGTAGCTGACCATCAGTATGTTCTGGATTCACAGGTGGAGACGGCAAATAATAATGCGGAAACCTACTGTATGAAGACGCTAAGGACGACCGGAGATATAGATGATGAGATCATGGTGTATGGAATACACTCGGACAGTAAATATTTCCCGGTTAAGCTGGACGACGGAGATGTGCTGGTATCTGACAGCTACGCAGACAAATATGAGATAGTTGATGGCGACAAACTTGAGCTCAAGGAGAGCTATACTGATGACACATATGAGCTCAAGGTGACGGGTTCTGTGGTGTATCCGGCAGCCCTTGCGGTGTTCGTGACAGAGGGTGATTTCAGAAAAATATTTGACAAGGACGAGGATTACTTTACCGGCTATTTCTCGAATGACAAGCTGACCGATATAGAGGATCATGTAGTGTCAGAGATCACAAAGGATGACATGATAAAGGTGTCCAGACAGCTCACCAAGTCCATGGGAGGTATGTTCTACATAGTGGTTGTATTTTCACTTGTTATGTTCATGCTTCTCGTATATCTGCTCACAAAACTAATAGTGGAGAAGAACACGGTGTCCATATCCATGGTTAAGATACTGGGATATGACACAAAGGAGATCAGTAAGCTGTATCTGTCATCCACAACTGTCATGGTTGCGGTGGTGACGCTGCTCGATATACTGCTCAGTTACCTGTCGATCAAGGTGATATACAGGGCAATGCTGATAGATATGCTAAGCGGATGGATGCCGATATACATGGCACCATGGATATTCCCACTCATGTTCGTGCTCAGCTTTATCTGCTATCTGGTGATCTCACTGTTGCAGATGAAGAGGATAAAGAAGATTCCTATGGACGAGGCGCTCAAGAATGTGGAGTGATGTGTCAAGCTGTGTTCAGGTATTATGAAAAAAAGAGAAAATTTTGTGCTGTAAATCCCCCGAATCCCTGGAAAGGATACATGGATTAGAAGTCGTGTATCTTTTCAGTGGGAATCCGGGAGTTTGAGCACAAAATTTTCTTTTTTTTGCTATTTTGTGGGAAATGTTCCCAAAGCTGTCAGGTTGCCGACCCGGACAGGCTCATGCCAGCTAGATGGTTCCTGTGACGGTCACGGTTGCCGTTCCCGGTGTTGTGGTGATGACTCCCGTGGCTGTATTCTGCGTGAATGTTGCTGCTGGAACAGTGATCTGTCCGGCAACTGTTGCGAACTCGCCTGTTGCTTCATTGTAGGTGTAGCTGGCTGGCGCTGTCCATGCATTTCCATTGTATGTCACAGTGATTCCGGTGAGGATCGGATTGAAGGTATCTGTGATGATGACGTTGTCACTTGCGGATGCCTCGGTGTTGCCGTAGTTCTCTATAAGGAAGGTGTAAGTGATCTGACCATTCTCTGCAACTATGCTAGGACTCACAGACTTTGTGATGGCGAGATCGGGAGCTGCAACAGGGGAAACCGACTCAGTTGCAGTGACTGCGTTGGTAAGTCCTGCGCCGGTTACTGTAACAGTGTTGGTCACGGAATCCTCATTGCCTCTAGGTGTAAATTCATTTGTTGTTGTCTCATATATAATAGTAGCATTTCCGCCCGCTGGAACGGAGATTCCAGTGAGTGTCAGCGGAGCTGCAGCACCGACAGCCGGAGCGGCTACCAGAGTTCCATTGGTGTAGTATCTGATGGAATCCGGAATATATGTGAGAGGATATACTGTTGTATTTCCCACTGCATATGCTCCCAGATTATCTGTGAGAGACAGACCTGTGAGTGTGGTAGTTCCGGAATTGATGAGACTTATCACATACGTGATCTTATCCGGTGTTCGGTAGGTGTCCACCACAGCCGTCTTGGAGACTGTGAGGACTTCAATTATTTCTCCAGTTATGATATTGGAATTGGTGGATCCTCCGTTGTATGACAGAGTTGCCTGATTAGTGAATGTTGCCATTACTTTACCTCCGTATTGTGTTGTCAGAGGTTTATATACCTCTGATATAAAGTATGTGCTGTGGAGGCTTTGGGTTACAGATATTACTCACCATCTGCGGCACATTTATGTTATACTAAAAGATAACTATGTGGTTTAAAGAGCTGTTTTTATATACAGGAGGAATATAGGTGAGAAGGAAAAGGTGGTCGTACCTGATTGCCTGTGTGGTGCTGGCAGGTGGGCTGGCAGCGCCTGGCACATATACCAAGGTGTACGCGCAGGATTATGAAAATGTAGAATACGTAACCAGTGTGTCAGAGCTTAGAGATTCCATGGACGAAGCTGATGTGGTAAACTCGGCCGATGTGATGGATAGAGGAGCGGATGTCGACGCAGCGGCAATGTACAGCAGTGAGTCAGCCGACATATACAGTCTTCGCAGGATCATATTGTATACAGATGAAGTGCCGGAGACCTATGGCGCGACAACAGTCATCTGTTATGACAAATACGATTACTATGTGCTTGGCTACGATACCGAGGAAGCGACGAAACAGGCATACGAAAAGCTTCAGGAAGAGTATGAGCCTGACAAATGTATGCTTGATCAGGTCATATATTCAGAAGATGTGTTGGCGGATTTGGATTCAAATTCGTATGCTGCACAGCGGAACGTTGATGCCATGCTTGCCGCATCGGAGACATATAAGGCTGTAAGCTGGGGCACAAGGTACATGGGAATGGACAGGCTCAAGGCGGAGGTGTCAGAGTACAAGCTGGATGCTAAGGTAAATGTGGCGGTCATAGATACCGGAGTTAATTCCTCGGATACTCTGTTTGAAGGCAGGATAAATGAGGAAGGAAGTATGAACTGCTGCGAGGGCGAAGACCGGAGCGACTACGGAGACAACATGGGACATGGAAGTCATGTGGCGGGCATAATAGCGGATGCGACACCGGACAATGTCCAGCTCACGATCATCAAATGTTTCACAAGCCGGGGAGCAACCACAGTGTCAACGGTACAGCAGGGAATCATGGCTGCGCTTGACAGCGGTGCGGACGTGATCAATATGAGCTTCTGCTTCTATGGTAAAAATGCAAGTGACAACACCAGGTCGATGCTTGACGAATTGTTAAAAAGTGCAAAAGAAGATGGCGTCATCATGTGTGTGGCAGCAGGCAATACGAACAGCACTGTGAACAACTGGGAGATCAGCGACGTGGAAGGTGTGTCATATCCTGCGGACAGCAGCGATGTGATAACAGTGTCGGGGCTTATGCAGAAGGCTGGAACGGAGGAGACAGCAGACAGGATATCGACGGATGCGGTGAAATTTGACGATAGCTATTCTTACTATGGAAATGCTGTAGATTTTTCCGCTCCCGGAACGAAAATAACATCGGCGTGGAAGACCGGAACAAATCATGGGTTTTCCACTTCAGGAACATCCATGGCGGCTCCGCATATATCAGCGGCGGCGGCCTACGTGAAGCTGGCGGAGCCAGAGCTTGACAGTGACCAGTTGAAGAATAGACTTATCTCATATTCCGTGGATCTGGGAACAGCGGGAAAGGATAAATACTACGGTTACGGTTGTCCATACATGGCGGATTATTTTGCTAATACATTTGGCGGAAAACATCCGGAGACAAAGGTCGGAACCTGTGCGGTGGAAAGTCTTGGAAATGCGAAGGATGGACTGAGACTGTCGTGGACTTCGGCAGATAATGCAAGTGGGTATAAGATATACAGGAAAACTGCGACAAGCGCATACAAATGTATAGCTGAGATAAAAGGTTTAGGAGTCAGAACATACACTGACAAGACTGCGGCGGCTGGAATCAGATACAGATATGCGGTGAGGGGCGTGAACGGCACGGCCGAGGGACAGCCGGCGGCTACAAAGGCACTGGTCAGACTTACCCAGCCGAAGTACAACGTGAAGAATGCATATTCCGGCGTGAAGGTATCCTGGAACAAAGTAAAGGGCGCGAGTGGATACAAAATATACCGCAAGGCACCGGGGCAGAACGGATGGAAGCAGTACAAGGTGCTGGCAGCGGGAACGCTCACATTTGTCGATAAGAATGTGACTAATTACAGAAACTATACATACACGGTCAAGGCGTTCAAGGGTACTTCTGCAAGCTCGTATGATACTGCGGGGGTCAGGTTGTACAGGATGCCGGGATGCAAGGCGAAAACGGTCAGATCAAATTCCAGAAAGACGATGGATGTAACATGGAACAAGGTCAGGTATGTCAGCGGGTATCAGATCCAGTACAGTACATCGTCGAAATTTGACAGATATAAGGTGGCAACGATAAATAAGTCCACAAAACTCAGACGCAGGATAAGCTCTCTGTTCTCAGGAAAATATTATTATGTGAGGATGAGAACCTACAGAAGAGTTGGCGGCAAGACCATTCATGGCGGCTGGAGCAGTGTACAGCGCATAAAGGTAAAATAGTGAAAGGCAGATAAGATGGCAGAAAATAAGGATTTGGAAGGATACAAGATCTCCACGATGGAGGATGAAGAGGATTATTTTGACAATGTGGAGATGGAGCTCGACTACAGCATCAGTATAACTGAGGGTTCCATGGAGCTTGGAAAGGACAATATAAAGGAACAGAAGAAGTACATGCGTGACAGCCATGGAGACATGGACGACGAGGAGTTCCTGCAGAACATGCAGTCGGTGAACAATGATGAGGCGTTCCTCAGAAGAGCTGCGAAGCGCCTGGAGGTGTATGAGCACCAGAAGAAGGTGCCGTACTTTGGCAAATTTGTATTCAAATATAAAGATGACGAAGAGTATCTCACGGTATATGTGGGTATGAGCGGTTATCAGTCAGATATGAATGGGCAGCAGCTTGTGTACGACTGGAGAGCACCTGTATCCTCTATGTATTATGCTTATGAAAAGGGACCGGCATCCTACAATGTCCATGTGGATGACATGGAAGATGACGAGTTTTCTGGAGACATAGTGGAGAAGAAACAGTTTCTGGTGTCAAATGGCAGACTTAAAGACGCGGTGGATACTGACTCCAACATCAACGACGCCATATTGCTGGAGGCCCTTGGCGGCAACAGTGGTGTGAAGATGAAAAATGTGGTGGCTACCATACAGAAGGAGCAGGATGCGATCATAAGAAACCGCACGGCGTATAACCTTATAGTGGACGGCCGCGCCGGAAGCGGCAAGACGGTCATAGCCATGCATAGACTGGCGTGGCTGTTGTACAATTACAAGACACTTGAGAGTGACAATGTCATGATACTGTCTCCAAACAGTATATTTGGTGATTATATATCAGAGGTTCTCCCGGAGCTCGAGGAGAACAGTGTGCCTGAGAAGGAATTTGACAGTCTGCTTGAGGAGCTTCTTTTCATAGAGGAGGAATATGAGAGCAAGCTGGATCAGTCGGAGTTCATTATAGACAGCGGCGATCAGGACAACCAGAGGATGAGAAATATCAAGGTCAAGTCGTCCATCTCTTTCTACGACAGTTTCAATGAGTATCTGGACAGGTATGTGTCAGGTATAAAGTTCAGAAATTTCCACTATCAGAAGGTGGAGTATACAGGCGAGGATATAGCTGCCATGTTCAATGGAAGATTTGCAAGAAAACCTGTGTATGAGAGATTCGAGAACATAGCATACTTCATAGTAGACAGGGTGGAGGATAATTCACCAAAGGAGTTCCCGGACGAGAAGAAGCGTAATCTGGCAAGGCAGATACAGAAGCAGATGGTAAATTTATTTGCAGAGAGGAATCTGGTTGAGTTGTATGTTGGATTCCTGGCGGAGATGGAGAAGAAATATCCGGGTATATCGGAGTACAGAAATGAATATGGAAAGATATGCTATGAGGATATCCTTCCTATACTTTACTTGCAGGTGTATTTCTACGGATGTCATTCCTACAACAATATCAAGCACCTCGTCATAGATGAGATGCAGGATTACAATATATTCCAGTATGCGGTGATAGACAGGGTGTTTGGCTGCAAGAAGACTATCCTCGGCGACAGGTATCAGGTGCTCTTCTATGATCCTGAGGAGACTGTTGTGGATGTTCTGACGAAGATATTTGCAAAGAGGAACGGACAGGGCGGCTATGAGCTCAAGGAGCTGTTCGCGTCGTACAGATCCACGGCGGAGATCACCGAGTTCTGCAACGGCATACTTGGCGGAGAGGGCGTAGGCGGCAACACTGTGGAGAGACACGGCAGGGTGCCTGAGGAGATACAGTGTGAGTCACTGGATGAAGCTGTGGAGTTCATAAATGACAAGCTGAGCTACGGAGACATGGACGCCTACGACAACATAGCTATCCTGACAAATGACGAGGCTGATGCCTACGAAGTGTACAAGCAGCTTTCGGAGTACACCGAGGTGACGCTCATCACCAATCAGTCGGTTGTCTATGCGGGCGGTGTGGTCGTACTTCCAAAGTTCCTTGCAAAGGGAATGGAGTTCGATGCAGTGTACGTCATGACGGACGGAACCTACGACGGAAGCATGGTCACAAGACATGCGCACTATATAGCCTGTACGAGAGCACTCCATGAGCTGTATGTGCTTGATGTGGAGCAGCCATAGGAGTGATACAAAGACAGAAATATTATATCTAGAAATATTTTTCGGGAAAATCGCGATTCCAACTGAACATATATGATGTACTATACGGCATTTCCGCTTTGGGAGATGCCGTATTTTTTATTGTTGCTATATGGCAGATGGTACGCCTGAGCAGAAATGTAATTGTGAGTGTCAGAACTCTGTAAATTATTCGCCAGCTAATAATTGAGATTTGTGTTGATTGTGCAAAAATTATACATAAATAGAGATAACGCATTTTTATTGTTGCAATATCTACAAAGAAATGTTATTATTAAGGAAACGGGGAAACTAAAAATAGTTTCTGAGTTTCCTGAGCGGGAAGTATGTACAGGAAGCTGACAGACACGGATGGACAGGAGGGAGTTATGGACGGAGAAGCACAGCAGCAGCTTAAATTGAGGATATATGAGGCGACCATAGAGGAGTTCCGGGAGAAAGGGTTCAAATTCACCATGGACGATATGGCAAGGCGACTTGGAGTGAGCAAGAAAACCATATATCAGGTCGTCAGGGACAAGGAATCATTGTTCTTTGACACGGCGACATATATATACGAGCAGATCAAGAGAAGTGAGCAGGCGGTCATGGATGACGACCGCCTGACCACTGTGGAGAAGATAAAGGCGATACTCATAGCCATGCCGGACAGCTACAGCGAGCTGGACTGGAGGCAGATATACCAGTTGGAGAATTCATATCCACGGATATTTGCCCGGGTGAGAGTAATGATGGAGCAGCAGTGGGATAATACCATAGAGCTTCTGAAGCGCGGAATTGCCGAGGGTGTTATAAGGAATATTCCGATTCCGGTCATCAAGACGATGTTCGAGGCCACGCTTGAGAAATATATGGAGACTACAGTCCTGATAGATGCAGGACTTACATTTGACGAGGCGGTGCAGTATACACTGGATGTGCTTATGAATGGTATATCCTGTAAGGAGTAGAAACGGCTATGAATGAAGGGATTATCTGGAATAGGGCCCCGCGACCGGTTCAATTCACCGGGGTGAGATGGGTGGTATATATAAAAGACAGGAGGGTGTGCTATGGGCAAGAGATCTGAGGTTATATTTGGCAACAGGATGAGCGGTCAGGTCGTCAAAAAGGCGGAGAACTCCAAAGAGAGATTTGTAAAAAGATTCGGTGATGACAGTGACGTGGATTATCCTCTTGCAGTTGTGAAGAATCCGTATATTGGGGATTCACTTGGGGTTTCAAATATTGTGATCGACGGCGGAGTCAGTGATGATGCGGATGCCGGTGAACGTGAGGCGTTTGACAGGGACAAAGGAATCATAGTTGGCAATATCAGGATGGGATTCGGACACTACAGGATATCCATGGCGATAGCATCAGCGGCCAATCATCTGGGATACAAGCCGTACTGGATGGATCTCAATTCCTACAGTGAGACCACTGGAGGAAAGGTCATAGAGGCGCAGAACAAGCTCTATTCCCTGGGATCCAGGATCTCTGGAAAGAGTAAGGCTTTCAACAAGGCGGTGTGGGAGCCTATGAATTATGAGGGCTTCAGGAAGCTGTCATACAATGCCTCAGATCAGATGAATGCGGAGCTCATGACACCGGTGTTTAGGAATGTTCCAAAGGATATCCCACTTGTGGCTACACATGTGTGGCCGGCTCAGGCAGCAGTCCACGCAGGAATGAAGCATGTGGTGAACGCCATTCCGGACAACTGGCCTATGGCGCTCCACCTTGCGGAGGGAAGCCTTCATACGGTGCAGACCAGATCGTCATATCTAGGATACAGGACACTGAACGGCATGCAGGGCGACGAGGTGCTTAAGCCTATGCCCGGCGATTCAATCAGATACGTTGGACACTATATAGACCATGAGCTGGTGGCAGCCATAGAGGAGGACTGCGACAGGAGAATAGAGAGAAGAAAGAAAAAGGCACCGATGCGTTTCCTTCTCACCATAGGAGGTGCCGGAGCACAGAAGGATATATTTGCAGCTATCATCAGGACGGCGCTTGCCAGCGTGAAGAAGGGCAACATGGTCCTGTATGTAAATGTGGGCGACTACATGAATGTGTGGGAAGAGCTGGTGAGAGAGATACCCGCCATGGAGAGCCTTGTCACTACACATTTCGATGACTGGAGCGACACCACAGCATTTGCGGATAAGGCTCTTAAGGAAGAGGTGTACGGAATACACGCATTTTGCCATGAGAATATATATGAGGCTGTGTACTGCACCAACCTTCTCATGAGAAGCTGTGATGTACTCATAACGAAGCCGTCTGAGCTGGCCTTTTATCCAGTTCCAAAGCTGTTCATCAAGAGAGTTGGCGGGCATGAGCAGTGGGGGGCGATACACTCGGCGGAGATCGGAGATGGAACACTGGAGTGCCGTGATATACCGCACACTCTACAGATGATGAAGCTGTTCATGCAGGATGACAGCATACTCACAGATATGTGTGAGAACATAAAGCGGAACAAACTGGATGGAATATACGACGGAGCGTATGAGGTCGTAAAACTGGCGATGGATATGAAGAACTGAGAATGGAGGGTTACATTATGTATAAGGTAAAGAAGAAAGAGACATTTATACCATCATCAAATGGCAAGGACAAGCTGCACGTTATCGTGTGGGAGCCACAGGGCGAGGTGCGGGCGATACTTCAGATATCCCATGGAATGATAGAGCTGATAGACAGGTACGACGAATTTGCGAGATATCTTGCTGCGAAAGGCTTCGTAGTTGCAGGAAATGATCATCTGGGACATGGGCTTACGGCGGCAAATATGGATGAACTTGGATATATGAATGCCTACGATGCGAGCAAGGCAATAGTCGCGGATCTTCATAGAGTCACTAGAAGTCTGAAGAAGGCATACAAAGGAGTACCGTTCTTCCTGATGGGACACTCTATGGGTTCATTTATGGCGAGACGATACATGAGTGACTACGGCTGGGATCCAAAATATCCGTCACCTTACACGGAGGGCTCAAGTGTGGACGGCTTTATCTGCATGGGAACTGGAAGCATGCCTGAGTATATGCTGCAGATCGGAAGACTTGTGTTGGAGCTTGAGAAGAGTCAGCACGGCGAGAGATACAGAAGTACCCTCATGGAAGTGTTGGCATTTGGAACATACAACAGGGGTATCCCGAAGACCACTATCGTGGACGGTGAGGTGAGAAAGAGGACGAATAAAGACTGGGTGAGCCGTGACCCGAAGCGCGTGGATGCATATGTGGATGATCCGCTGTGCCAGTTCTCATTTACCCTGAAGGGCTACGAGACGCTGTTCAATACACTCCACTATATACAGGAGGATAGGAACATAGCGAAAATACCGAAGAATGTGCCGGTTCTGTTTGTGTCCGGTGACAGGGATCCTGTTGGACATTACGGCAGGGATGTTCTGAAGCTCTACGAGTTATACCACAAGAGAGTTTCGCACAATGTGGCATGCTATCTGTATGAGGACTGCAGACACGAGATACTGAATGAGCTGTGCAGGGATAAGGTATTTGACGATATTGACAAGTGGCTTGAGACAAGGCTTGCAGATATAAAAGGTTAGGCCTTTAAGGAGGTTGTATATGGGAGAAAATTCACAGGATAATACACAGAATGGCGCACCTACGGGCGGCCTTCAGAAAAAGACAAAGATAGCCTACGGAGTAGGGGCCGTGGGAAAAGACATGGTGTATATGCTGGTAGCCAGCTATATACTGTACTACTATAATTCTGTGCTTGGCGTCAGCTCAGTGTTCATAGGAACAGTGCTGATGGCGGCGAGAGTGTTTGATGCATTTAAC
Source organism: Coprococcus sp. RTP21428st1_C9_RTP21428_210409 (assembly GCF_040227395.1). NCBI lineage: Bacteria > Bacillati > Bacillota > Clostridia > Lachnospirales > Lachnospiraceae > Coprococcus > Coprococcus sp. RTP21428st1_C9_RTP21428_210409. Next base: position 4,827 of record NZ_JBEHVV010000031.1, on the reverse strand, counting down.
GATCCTATCATGGGTATCGTGGTGGCAAAGACCAGAAGCAGATGGGGAAGGTTCAGACCGTGGATATTCTCGGGAACTGTGCTGAACGCGGTGGTTCTCTATGCTATGTTCGCCGTGCCGGAAAGCATGGGAGCTGGTGGTATGAAGGTGTTCCTGACAGTGACATATTTCCTGTGGGGAATCACATACACGCTGATGGACATTCCGTACTGGTCCATGATCCCGGCCATCACTGAGCCGGGCAAGGAGAGGGAGAATCTGTCTGCACTTGCAAGATCCTGCGCGGGCGTGGGTTCTGCCATCCCTACTGTACTTACTATGATAGTAGTTCCGGCCATCAGCGGCGCAGCCCTGGCGGCGGACAAGCTGAAGATCACGGATTACCGCATCGGCTTCAAGTGGTGGGCTCTTCTGGTTGCAGTGGTGTTCGTCATCTCGGAGGCCATTTGCGTGGCAAATGTAAAGGAGAAGGGTGACACAGTAGTGGAGTCCCATGGCATAGGTGAGATGTTCCATTCGCTGGTGACAAATGACCAGGCTCTGGCGGTGGTCATAACCATCGTGCTCGTAAACTCTGCACTCTATATAACAAGCAACCTGCTCATATATTTCTTCACATATGACATAGGAAGTGAGAGCGGATATGCGCTGTTCTCCGCATTTGGCGGCGGTGCGCAGATACTTGCTATGATGCTGTTCCCGCTCTTTAGAAAGAAGATGTCCAAGAGAAAGCTGTTTGTACATTCGGTGGTATATGAAATCGTCGGATATGTGATGCTGCTTGCCTGCAGCCTTGCCGGTGTTACCCGTATGACGGTGGGCGGAGTGCATTGTTGGTACGTTCTGTTCATCCCGGGACTTCTGGTATTTGCGGGAAGCGGACTTCTAAATGTGCTGATAACTGTGTGTCTTGCCGACAGCATAGACTACGGAGAGTACAAGAATGGGCAGAGAGATGAGAGTGTCATATGCTCCATGCAGACATTTGTAGTAAAGCTTGCATCGGGAGTTGCAGTGTTCTTTGCCGGACTTGCGATCAAATGGGTCGGACTTATCCAGCCGGCAGATGGAACATCGGAAGTCATAGAGCAGAGCACAGGAACTCTCATGGGACTTTCCATGATGATGACAGTCGTTCCGATAGTCCTTCTCATCATAGGACTTGTATTCTTCATCAGGAAATACAAGCTGACCGAGGAGAGGATGCAGGAGATCATGACGAAACTTAGATAGGAGGAACCGCTATGATCAGATATATAGAAGAACATCAGGTATTCATACTGGAGACAAAGTCGACGCAGTATGCCATGTGCGTGCGCCCGGATGGACACCTTGAGCACCTGTACTACGGTGGCAGGAGTCTGGACTGCGGAGATCAGAATATTGTGGGACTTTGGGATGTGGCACACGACCGCAGCCTGTTCGAGACCGGCAATGCCATAGCGCTGGATGGTGGACTTACCTTAGAAAGTCTGCTACAGGAACTGTCGTCAACCGGCAAGGGGGATGTCAGCGAACCATTTGTCTGTATGACCCATGCAAATGGCAGTACGACCTGCGACTTTGTGTACGAATCATACGAGATAAAAAACGGCAGGGATGAGCTTGAAGGACTTCCGTGTGCGGTGGAATATCATAGGGGGACAGATGGCAGATTCAACACAGTAAATGAGCAGCAAGGCACAGAAGTGGGAAGCGGTGTGGCTGGTGGATTGCAGAGCATACAAGCATATGAGCGACAGAATACAGCGGGCGAGGTAACACAGCTCACAATAACCCTCCGGGACAAATTCTACAGACAGAAGCTTGAGCTAATATATGTCACATGGGATGACTGCGACGTGATAACCAGAAGTGCCCGCCTGACAAATGAAAGTGATGACGTGGAGCGGGTGGACAGACTTATGTCCATGCAGTTTGATATGAGAATGTATCAGGAATATGACATGATACATTTCGGAGGAGCCTGGGCGAGGGAAATGCACAGATCGGTGCACCCTGTAAGGCAGGGAAGAGTGTCTGTTTCATCGTCGACCGGAACTTCGGGCAGCAGGGCCAATCCGTTCTTCATGGTGGTTGAGCACGGCAGTTCAGAGGAACACGGTGAGTGTTACGGCTTCAATCTCATATATTCAGGAGACCATATGGAGAGCTGTGAACAGAATTCATATGGACGTATGCGTATACTCAGCGGCATCAATCCGGAAGGATTTTCATTTGCGCTTGAGCCGGGACAGTCATTCCAGTCGCCGGAGGCGGTCATGACATATTCAGATTCAGGATTTGGCGGTGTCAGCAGTCATATGCATGCATTTGTCAGAAGACATATAGTCAGAGGCCACTGGGCGGACCGGGAGAGGCCTGTTCTGCTGAATAGCTGGGAGGCCGCATACTTTGATATAAATGAGAAGAAGCTGCTGAAGCTTGCAAAAGAGGCAAAGAAGTGCGGCATAGAGCTGTTCGTCATGGATGACGGCTGGTTCGGACACAGAGACAATGACACATCCTCACTTGGAGACTGGCAGGAGAACCGGAGCAAGCTTCCGGGTGGAGTAAAGCAGCTTGCTGACAAGATAAATGCACTTGGACTTGACTTTGGTATATGGGTCGAGCCGGAGATGGTGAACGAGGACAGTGATCTCTACAGGACTCATCCGGAGTGGGCAGTCAGAGTGCCGGGACAGAGTCATGCCGAGGGGCGTCATCAGATGCTGCTGGATCTCACCAACAAGGACGTGAGAGATCATATAGTGGAAGCCATGGCAAATGTGTTCTCATCTGCGAATATCTCGTACGTGAAGTGGGATATGAACAGGATCATGTCTGACAGGTACAGCCAGACGCTGCCGTCTGACAGGCAGGGCGAATTTGGACACAGGTATGTGCTGGGACTCTACGATATCATGGGAAGGATTACTAAGCGTTTCCCTGAGATTCTGTTTGAGGGATGTGCTGCCGGTGGCAACAGATTTGATCTCGGCATACTGTGCTATATGCCGCAGATATGGGCAAGTGATGACACGGATGCCAAGGAGAGGCTTGAGATACAGACGGGTTACAGCTATGGCTACCCTATGTCGGTAGTCAGCAGTCACGTGTCGGGCTGTCCGAATCACCAGACACTCAGAGTTACTCCTCTTGAGACGAGATTCGGAGTGGCGGCATTTGGCGTGCTGGGCTATGAGTGCAACCTGTGTGACATGAAGAAGAAAGATCTTGATGCCATAAAGGATCAGGTGGAGTTCTACAAGAAACACAGGCACACACTTCAGTTCGGAGAATATCACAGGATTGAGAATGGTTCGGTGTCAGATCTCAGGAGAAATGTATACCAGTTCATGGTGGTTTCCCAGGATGGCTCCGAGGCGGTGTCCTGTTATTATGAGGGGCAGGTGATACCGAATTACACTTACAAGCATATGCGGACTAAGGGACTTGACGAGAATGCAGTTTATGTCATGGAGGGCAGAAGCCTGCAGTACAGCGTAAAGCTCATGGGAGATCTCATCAACACTGTTACGCCGGTGCATGTGAAACCTGATTCCCTGACCCAGAGTGCGATAGACAAGGTGGTAAAGCTTCAGGGCGAGAAGGAATATGTAAAGGCGTCCGGTGCAGTGTTTAACCGCGTTGGGGTGAACCTTGCTCCGAACTTTGCGGGAACTGGCTACAACGACCAGACCGCTCTCTGGACAGAGCATGGACTGAGGTTATATACCTTCACCAGACAGTGATATATATGATCACATGCAAATGCTCATACATGGAATTGAATCACAGGAAAAACTTACATTATAAAAATAGTGGAAATAATATATGGAATGTGTTATCTTACTCTTATAGAGAACTGTTCCTAATAGAAAATTATAAATACCAGAAGGAGGACTATACAATGAGTGAGAAGCGTAACACATGGCAGAAGCAGGTCATATATTCTGTTATAAAGGAGCTCAAGACTCATCCTACAGTCCAGAGTCTGATAGATGAACTGGAAAAGAGAGGATATAAGATAGGCAAATCAACTGTGTACAGGGTGCTCTCTGATGCGGTTGATGAGGGAATTGTCATGAATGTGTATTCAGGGGACAAGATGGAGCATTTTGATGGCAATACCGAGAATCACTATCACATACGCTGCAAGGTATGTGATAGGATATTTGACAGTGAGCTTCCATATCAGGATTCCATCACACAGATGGGCGTGGAGGCGGACAGCGATTTCGTCATACTGTCACACAACCTGGAATTCATCGGGATATGTCCATCCTGTAAGGACAGCCTGAAAAGTCTGTGATGGGGAAATGCAAAAGACCGGTACACATAAACGCATATTGTATGCGGTGTATGTGTACCGGCCTTTTTGTATGTGCAGGCAATGCCAAGAGCCTGTATCTTATCTGCTCTGTCAGTCTCTCTTTTTCTGTGAAATGATATTTGCAGATTTTATTTCCTTCTTTATAAATTCAGGAATCGCGGAATTGCCTTTCTGGTCAGATTCAGGTGTGTCCGGCTGCGCCTCAACTGTATGTGAGTTTACACTTATAGGATCCACGCGTGGATTGCTGATAAATGTCTTGTTGGCCGAAGGCTTTACAACTGTCATTCCGAGGATGGACTTCTTGTTGCGAAACTCTCTTTCCTCCTCTGGTGTGCGCTCAGGGGCGGCATCCACCAGATTGCCGTCTCCGAAAAGGTCTATCTCAAAGCTGCTGTCATTTTCCTCCTGCTCATCATCCGTATCGTCATCCAGCGCATCTGTAATTATCGGTTCTGCGTGGATGGAAGTATCCGTATCGTCGTCTGCAAATGCACTGTCGAGATCAGGAT